>JAEVZN010000432.1 GCA_023392205.1 Pseudomonadota bacterium | reverse complement strand
CTTCTGCATCGTGAGAGGGTGCGCGGAACGGCCTGATCGATCCCGGTGGTGAGGGTTGCAATCTGTGCGGATTTGACGTTTTTCGGGGCCGTCCGGGCCTGCTAAGGTCGGATTTCCGAGGAAGTGCAACAAAACCTAGAGAAAATCTGGACGCCCATGCTGGACAAGCCCGAAGACGCGGCCGGTGCGAAGACGCCGGGTCTGAATGACGATATCGGTGAGGACACGCGGCTCGAATTATACCGTCTGCAGGTGCTGCTCCGGGATGCGGAACAGCGCGCCTTCGACCTGTTCCTGCAGAACCTGGTCAAGGGCACGAGCCATCTCTCGCTCGGTCAGGAGGCGGTCGCGGCCGGCTTTGCTGCCGCCATGAAGCCGGGCGATCTGAGTTTCTGCACCTATCGCGGGCATGCGCACACCCTGGCGCGCGGCACCCCGGTGGAGAAGGTGCTGGGCGAATTGATGGGCCGCGACATCGGCCTGATGCGCGGCAAGGGCGGGTCCATGCATCTGACCTCGGTCGAGCATGGTGTGATGGGCTCCTATGCCATCATCGGCGCGCATTTGCCGATCGCCTGCGGCGCCGCCTGGCGCGCGCAATACAAGGGGCAGGACGATGTCTCGGTTTGCTTCTTCGGCGACGGCACGACCAATATCGGCGCCTTCCATGAGGCGCTGAATTTCGCCGCTGTGTGGAAATTGCCGGTGATCTTCGTCTGCGAAAACAATTTCTACATGGAATATACGCCGATCGGCGACGTGACCGCGGTGCCCAATCCGGCTGCCGACCGCGCCGCGGCCTATGGGCTCGAGCGCATCCTCATCGATGGCAACGACGCCGACGAGGTGTATCGCACCGCGCAGGCGGCCTTCGCCAAGGCGCGCCGTGGCGATGGCCCCTCGCTGATCGAGTGTCTGACCTATCGCCACAGCGGGCATTCGCGTGCTGACCCGGCCAAGTATCGCCCCGAAGGCGAACTGGAAAAATGGAAAGAGCGCGACCCGCTCAAGCTGTATCGTGACCGTCTGATCGAATTCGGCATCGATCCCGAAGTGATGAGCGGCATCGAGGCCGGTATCCGCCGCGAAATCGACGAGGCGACCGAAAAGTGCAAGGCGTCGCCGCCACCGCCGATGGATATCCTGACCACCGATGTCTATGCCGACGGCGGCTGGGCCTGGAGAAACTGACATGGCGGAAATGACGTATCGTGACGCGGTGGCCAGGGGCATCGCGCAGGAAATGACGCGCGATCCCGACGTGGTGTTTCTCGGCGAGGACATCGCCAAGGCCGGCGGTGTGTTCAAGGCGACCGTCGGTCTCTACGAGCAATTCGGCCCGTTGCGGGTGCGCGACACGCCGATCTCCGAACAGGCGATCCTCGGCGCCGCGATGGGCGCGGCCATGACCGGCCTCAAGCCCATTGCCGAGATCATGTTCTCGGATTTCATCGCGGTGTGCTTCGACTATATCGCCAACGAATTCCCCAAGAGCCGCTACATGACCAACGGGCAGGTAAAATGTCCGCTGGTCGTGCGCACCGGCAATGGCGCCGGCTCGCGTTTCGGCGCGCAGCATTCGCAGAGCGTCGAGAACTGGTGCATGATGATTCCCGGCCTGAAGGTGGTCGCACCCTCGACCCCGCGCGATGTGATCGGGCTCCTTGCAGCCGCCGTGCGCGATCCCGATCCGGTGATCTTCTTCGAACACAAGTCGCTCTATCCGACCAAGGGCGAGGTCGAGGACGGCGAGATCGTGGACACGCTCGGCACCGCCAAGATCGTGCGGCCGGGCAAGGACGCGACCATTCTCGCACTGGCATTGATGGTGCCGCGCGCCATCGAGGCGGCCGACAAGCTGCACGCAGAGCACGGCATCGATTGCGAAGTCGTCGATGTGCGTTCGCTGGTCCCGCTCGATACCCGGACCATTCTCGGTTCGGTCGGCCGCACGCACCGGCTGTTCACCGTGGAGGAGAATCCGCGGTTATGCGGCTGGGGCGCGGAGATTGTCTCCATCGTGGCGGACGAAGCCTTCTACGATCTCGACGGCCCGCCCGTGCGCATCACGACGCCGCATATTCCGCTGCCTTCCGCCGATCTTCTCGAAGACGCAGTGCTGCCGAATGTCGAGCGCATCGCGCAGACCGTGCGGCGCTCGCTGGAATCCTGAAAGCGAGCAGACATGACCAAATACGATCTCAATACGCTCAAGCTCGGACCGATCGGCGATGCCGTGATGTTCGAAAACGATCGCGTGCGGGTGTGGGATTTCACGGTCGAGCCGGGCCAGAGCAAGGGCTGGCATCGTCACGAATTGCCCTATGTCATCATTCCGATGACCGAAGGCGAGATCGAGATCGAATCGGCGCTGACCGGTGCTATCGAAAAGCCGAAAAGCGTGATCGGCAGCCCGATCTGGCGCGAGGCGGGCGAGGTTCACGACCTGCGCAATGTCGGATCGACGACCTATCGCAACATCCTGATCGAACTGAAACCGGCAGGCTGATTGCCACCCCCGTAACGTCCCGGAAAGCAGGACAGCGCCATGGCTTCCTATGACAATCTCCTCGCCAATGTGCCGACCGATCTGTGGATCGGCGGGCAATGGCGCAAATCCTCCGACGGTCAGCGTTTCGATGTGACGGACCCGGCCACCGAGCGCAACATCGCTTCGGTGGCGAGCGCCACGGTCGAGGACGCCATTGCAGCCCTCGATGCGGCGGAAAAGGCCTTTGCCCCCTGGGCGGCGAAGAAGCCGCGTGAACGCAGCGAGATTTTGCGCAAGGCCTTCGAACTGATCATGCGCGACGCCGAACGGCTGGCGAAACTGATCACCCTGGAGAACGGCAAGGCGTTGCCGGATTCGCGCGCCGAAGTGGCCTATGCGGCCGAATTCTTCCGCTGGAATGCGGAAGAAGGCGTGCGCAATCTCGGCTCGTTCTCGACCGCACCGGCCTCCGGCGCACGTATCCTTGTGCATCACAAGCCGGCCGGCATCGCCGTCCTTGTCACGCCGTGGAATTTCCCGGCGGCGATGGCCACGCGCAAGATCGGTCCTGCTCTGGCGGCCGGCTGTCCGGTGGTGCTCAAGCCCGCATCCGATACGCCGCTCACCATGCTGGCGCTGATGCCGATCCTCGAAGAAGCGGGTGTGCCTGCAGGCGTGGTCAATGTCATCCCGTCGCGCTCGTCCGGCAAGGTCGTGAGCGCCATGCTGCATGACGACCGGGTGCGGGTGATCTCGTTCACCGGCAGCACGGAAGTCGGCCGGGTGCTGTTGCGCGAGGCCGCCGACAACATCATCAAGCCGGCGATGGAGCTTGGCGGCAATGCGCCCTTCATCGTGTTCGAGGATGCCGATATCGATGCGGCCATCGACGGGGCGATGATCGCCAAGATGCGCAACATGGGCGAGGCCTGCACGGCGGCCAACCGCTTCTATGTGCATGAGAGCGTGCACGATGCCTTTGCCGACAAGCTGACGGCGAAGATGAAGTCGCTGAAGATGGGCAACGGTCTCGACGAGGGCGTCAATCTCGGTCCGCTGGTCAACAAGGAAGGCCGCGACAAGGTGATCGAACTCGTGGACGATGCGGTCGGCAAGGGCGCGAAGGTGCTGACCGGCGGCAAGACGCCGGATGGTCCGGGCTTTTTCTATCCGGCGACGGTGCTCACCAATGTCGCCGACGATGCCAAGATGCTGACCGAGGAAATCTTCGGCCCCGTGGCCTCGCTGCAGACCTTCAAGTCCGAAGACGAGGTGATCGCGCGCGCCAATGCCACCGAATACGGGCTCGTCGCCTATCTCTACACAAAGGATCTCACCCGCGGCATGCGCGTGTCCGAGCAGCTCGATTTCGGGATGATCGGTCTCAATCGCGGGCTGGTGTCCGATCCGGCCGCGCCGTTCGGCGGCATGAAGCAATCCGGCATCGGCCGTGAGGGCGCGCATGAGGGGCTGATGGAATTCCTCGAGACGCAATATATTTCGGTGAGCTGGTAAGGCCGCAGGAGCGAAAGCGCGATGGACATCCTGATGCCGCAGCTCGGCGAGACCGTCTCCGAGGGCAAGATCAGCACCTGGTTCAAGGCCGTCGGCGATGCCATCAAGCCGGGCGACAACCTGTTCGAGATCGAGACCGACAAGGTGTCGATGGAAGTGCCCGCGACGTCGGCCGGGGTGATTGCGGAAATCCGCGTGTCCAAGGGCGAGGTGGCGCCGGTCGGCGCGGTGGTGGCGATCATCGCCGATAATGCGGAAGCTGCGGCCTCGCACAAGGCTGCGCCGAAAGACGCGCCGTCTGCTCCACCACCGCCTGCCGCCGCGAAAGCGGAAACCCGGAAGCCGGATGCCGGGGCGCGCGGGCAGGAGCGGAATGCGGGCGCGGCGCCAAAGCCCGCCGCACCGATGGACCCATTCCGTGAAGTGCGCACGCCCGAGCGCAATCACGGTCCGGCGCGGCGCGATGGCGGAATCACGGTGACCCCGCTGGCGCGAAGGCTGGCCGGCGAGAACGGCATCGACCTGTCGCGTATCTCCGGCAGCGGTCCGCGTGGCCGCATCGTTGCGCGCGACGTCGAAGGAAAAATCGCGCAATCGCCCGTGCGCACCTCGTCGGGTCCGTCTGCGTCCGATATCCTCGCTTTGTATCGCGACACGCCGTTCGAGGAGGTCTCGCTCGACGGGATGCGCAAGACCATCGCGGCGCGGCTGACACAGGCCAAGCAGGAGATCCCGCATTTCTATCTCACCGCCGATGTGACGCTCGATGCGGCCCTGAAATTCCGCGCCGAAGCGAACGCCGCGGCAGATTCCGCGAAGGGCGAATCGGCCTACAAGATTTCCGTCAACGATTTCGTCATCAAGGCGCTGGCGCTGGCGCTGAAGAAGGTACCGGCCGCCAATGCGGTCTATGCCGGCGACCGTATCCTGCGCTTCCAGCGCGCCGATATCGGCGTGGCTGTCGCGCTCGAAGACGGCCTGCTGACGCCGGTGATCCGCGCGGCAGACACGAAATCGCTGAGCGCCATCTCCAACGAGATGCGCGACCTGGCGACGCGTGCGCGCGACAAGAAGCTGAAGCCCGACGAATACCAGGGCGGGGTGAGTGCGATTTCCAATCTCGGCATGTATGGCGTGCGCGAGTTCTCGGCCATCATCAACCCGCCGCAATCGAGCATCCTCGCGGTCGGCGCCGCACAGCGCCGGGCGGTGGAAGGTGCGGATGGCGGCGTGCGTTTCGAGACGCAGATGACCGTCACCTTGTCCTGCGACCATCGGGTGATCGATGGCGCGCTGGGTGCGCAATTGCTCGCGGCGCTGAAGGGCTATCTCGAACAGCCCGTCACCATGCTGGTCTGACCTGACACAAGCGGAAATCGGGAGAGCGTGATGGCGGATGACAGGGCGGAGCTTCTGCTGATCGGTGCGGCCAAGCCGGCCATTGTCGGCGGACTCGAACCGCATTTCACCCTTCACAGGCTTGTCGAGGCGAAAGACCCCGATGCCTTCATCGCGGAGATCGCGCCGCGCATCCGTGGCATCGCGGTCGCCTATACCGCCAACCGGATCGACGGCGCCTTCATGTCGCGCTTTCCGAAACTGGAAATCGTGGCGAGCTTCGGGGTCGGCTACGATCATGTCGATGCGAAATGGGCCGGCGAACACAGCATCGTGGTCACGAACACCCCGGACGTGCTCAACGAGGAGGTGGCCGACACCGCGCTCGGCCTTCTGCTTTGCACGCTGCGTGAATTGCCGCAGGCCGAACGCCATGTCCGCGCCGGCAAATGGACGCAGGGTGCCTATCCGCTCACCAAAGGCACGCTGCGCAACCGCAGGGTCGGCATGGTCGGCATGGGTCGCATCGGCAAGGCCATCGCGCGGCGGCTTGAGGCCTTCGGCGTGCCGGTCGTGTATCACTCGCGCAATCCGCAAGCCGGCGTCGCCTATAAATATTATCCGAAGCTTGTCGACATGGCGCGCGATGTCGACACCCTGATGGTGATCGTGCCGGGCGGCGCGGCCACGAAAAATCTCATCGATGCCGACGTGCTCAAGGCACTCGGTCCGGATGGCGTCCTGATCAACATGGCGCGTGGAACGGTGGTCGACGAGCCGGCGCTGATCAAGGCGTTGCAGGACAAGACCATCATGTCGGCCGGTCTCGATGTCTTCGTCAACGAACCGCAGGTGCCGGAAGAACTGATCGCAATGGATCACATCGTCCTGTTTCCGCATCTCGGTTCGGCCTCTGCCGAAACCCGTCGCGCGATGGACCAGCTGGTGGTCGATAACCTGAAATCATGGTTCGCCGGTAAGGGGCCGCTAACGCCGGTTCCGGAAACCCCGGTCCCGGCAAGTCACGGCGGATGATAGCCGCCTGAGGCTGTGCTAAAGACTGGCGGAAACGGGGTTCTCGCCATGTTGCGTATCGTCGCAATCCTGCTTGCGGCCGGGCTGTCCGGCCTTTCAACAAGTCCTGTTACGGCCGAACCTTCGCAGGCCATCAGCGGCGATTGGGAATTGTCCAATGCCGAGCGCGACCGGCTGTGCAATCTCACCTTCACTTCTGCGCCTGCGCGTCAGGGGTTTCGTGTGGAATTCGATCCGGCCTGCGGCGATACGATTCCTGCCCTGAAAGGTGTCGAGAGCTGGGCGATCGCGAAGAACACATTGCGGCTGCTCGATGCGCGCGGCCGGCCCGCGTTCGAATTGTCCGAGGTCGAGGTCGGCATGTATGAAGGCGAGCGGAGCGGCGAGGGACTTTATTTCCTGCAAACCGCCGAATCGGCGGCGGCCTTCGCGCCCAAGCGTTCGATCGAGGACATGGCCGGCAACTGGACCATGCTGCGCGGCGACAAGCCGGTCTGCACCATGACCATGACCAACAAGGCCACGACAGGCTTCGACGAATTCCTGCTGGCGCTGCGCACGCCCTGCGATCCGGCCATGGCGCGGCTCAATCCGAATGTCTGGCGGATCGATCGGGGCGAACTGGTGCTTGCGGCGCCCAACGGTCAGTCCTGGCGCTTCGCGGAGAGCGAACCCAACAGATGGCGGCGGGTGCCGGAAGGCGCCGACCCTATCGCGCTTGTGAAAAAATAGCCGGTTTCGTTGCGAGCAGATGGCAGGACATGTTGTTTATCCCGCATCCCGCCAGCGTCCGGGCGACAGGCCGAATGCGCGCTTGAAGGCGCGGCTGAACGCTTCCTCCGATTCGTAGCCGATCGAATAGGCCAGTTGCGCGATGGTCATGCGCTTGTCGCGCAGGCTTTGCCGCGCCGTCTGCAGCCGCCACAGCGTTGCATAGCGGATCGGCGGCATGCCGACCAGGGTCGTGAAGCGTTCAACGAAGGCGCTGCGTGACAGCGAAACCTCGCGCGCCAGTTCCTCGGCCGTCCAGCTCTTGCTGTTATCGCGATGAATCGCCGCCAGCGCCCGGCCGACATAGGGGTCGGCCAGGCCGCGCAGCCAGCCGCTGGCGCGCTCGTCCATCTCATGTTCGGTCATGTCGCCTGCATAGCTGCGCACGGCCTCGACCAGCAGCAATTCGGACAATCGCGACATCACGTCCGACGCCGCGAAATTGCCTTTCGTTAATTCCGCCGCCGCGAAACGCACCGACGCCTCGATCCAGGCGCGTGACGTGCTCTCCTGAACGTCGACCTTCAGCACCTGCGGCAAGGTCTCGATCAGCGGATTGAAGACGGTGTCGCTGCCCAGAAATCCGCAAACCACGCGCGCCGGCTTTCCACCGCCGCCATGCTCGATGCGCGCGATGCCGCCATCCGGCGCCGGCACGATCAATTCGCTGGCATTGACCGGCGGCAGGGAGAGGTCGCTCGCAAGAATGTGAACGTCGTTGCGCGGCAGCAGAACGACCTCGCCTTCACGCACGGTGATCGGATCGTGGCCATCGACCGACAGCAGCAACTCGCCCTCGATGAGGACGTGATAGCCGATCATCTGCGCCGGATTTTCGATGTGCAGCTTGCAATCCTCGGCATCGACCTTGGCAAGCACGCACCAGGGCGCCGAGAAATAGGAATCGAGGAAAATTCCGCCTTTGAGGCGGATCGACCGCAACACCTCGGAAAAGGGGTCGGTCATGAATGCGATCTGGCTTTTGTGCCCGCAGCCGGACGAACGGTCACCTCAAGCGGCGGCGCGGTCATTCTCCCGGCGCGGGCGGCAATCTAAACCCCCATCCGGCTTCAGGCCAGCGGATTGGCCGCTGCCGGACCGCAAAACAAATGGCGTCATGCGCCGGAGAGGTAATGCCATGTTGGACAGGATCACCC
>JAEVZN010000378.1 GCA_023392205.1 Pseudomonadota bacterium | reverse complement strand
GTGCTGGACCTCTCGATTGCCGACCGGGCCACCATCGGCAACATGGCACCCGAATATGGCGCCACATGCGGCTTCTTCCCGGTCGATGCGCAGACCGTAAAATACATGCGCGATACCGGCCGCAAGGACGAGCGCGTCAAGCTCGTCGCCGCCTATGCGAAGGCGCAGGGCATGTACCTGACCGAATCGTCGGCCGATCCGGCCTTCACGGATGTGCTCAAGCTCGATCTCGGCAAGGTCGAGCCATCGCTCGCAGGTCCGAAGCGTCCGCAGGATCGCGTGCCGCTAAAGGCCGTGAAGACGGAGTTCACGCAGGCCATGGAATCCGAGTTCAAGAAGCCCGGTCAGCTCGACGCGCGTGCCCCCGTCGATGGACGCGATCACGATCTCGGAAACGGCGATGTGGTGATCGCCGCCATCACCTCCTGCACCAACACGTCGAATCCGAGCGTGATGATCGGCGCGGGATTGCTGGCCCGCAAGGCGGCCGCGAAGGGGCTCACGTCCAAGCCGTGGGTAAAGACCTCGCTCGCGCCCGGCTCGCAGGTGGTCGGCGAATATCTCGACGCGTCCGGCCTGCAGAAGGATCTCGACAAGCTCGGCTTCAATCTGGTCGGCTATGGCTGCACCACCTGCATCGGCAATTCCGGACCGTTGCCGGAAGAAATCTCCAAGACCATCAACGAGAACGATCTCGTGGCTGCTGCGGTCCTGTCCGGAAACCGCAACTTCGAGGGGCGCGTCAATCCGGATGTGCGCGCCAATTACCTGGCCTCGCCGCCGCTGGTCGTCGCCTATGCGATCGCAGGCTCCATGCAGGTCGATCTGATGAAGGCGCCGCTCGGAAACGACCTTGATGGCAAGAAGGTCTATCTGAAGGATATCTGGCCGACCAACAGCGAGATCGACAAGTTCATCCGCAAGAATGTCACCAAGCAGCTTTTCGCGAAGAAATACGCCAACGTGTTCAAGGGCGATGCCAACTGGCGGAAGATCACGGTCTCCGGCGGCCAGACCTATACCTGGGACAATCATTCGACCTATGTGCAGAACCCGCCTTACTTCACCGGCATGAAGCAGGAGCCGAAGGCGCTGACCGATATCGTCGGTGCGCGTGTGCTCGGCCTGTTTCTCGATTCGATCACGACCGACCACATTTCCCCGGCCGGATCGATCAAGCTGAATTCGCCGGCGGGTCAGTATCTGGTCGACAACGATGTGAAGCCGATCGACTTCAATCAATACGGCACGCGTCGCGGCAATCACGAGGTGATGATGCGCGGCACCTTCGCCAATATCCGCATCAAGAACCAGATGGTGCCGGGCGTCGAAGGCGGCGTTACCGTGCATTATCCGTCCGGCGAACAGATGTCGATCTACGACGCGGCGATGCGCTACAAGCAGGAGCAGGTGCCGCTGGTGGTCTTTGCCGGCAAGGAATACGGCACAGGCTCGTCGCGCGACTGGGCGGCCAAGGGCACGATCCTGCTCGGTGTGCGCGCGGTGATTGCACAGAGCTTCGAACGTATCCACCGCTCGAACCTGGTCGGCATGGGCGTGCTGCCGCTGGTCTTTGAGGATGGCGAATCCTGGCAGACCCTGGGTCTGAAGGGCGACGAAAGCGTCACCATTCGCGGTCTGACAGAGGAATTGCGCCCGCGTCAGAAGCTGGTCGCAGAAATTGCGATGGCGGACGGCAATACCAAGAATGTCTCACTGATTTGCCGCATCGATACGCTCGATGAGCTCGAATACTTCAAGAATGGCGGCATTCTGCACTACGTACTCCGGCAGCTTGCCGCGTAAGCCGTGAGCAAGGTTGCGTTCGGGCCGGCCGCAATGCCGGCCCATTCCGCGTCGAGGCCGGATTGTGTTTCCCGCCGCATTTTGTCCGGTGATGGTTGCCCATTCGTGCTGTCACTTCGAATTGAATGGCGGCATCCGGCTTCACACACTATCAACGGTCTTCACTTGACGGGGCAGCCATACGGCGGCGGGGCAATCTTGGACTCCTGATGAGCTCATACGCTGTCAAATCTGTTATCACGCTTGCCATCGGCGCTGTGTTTGCGCTGCCGGCGGTGGGCGCTTTTGCACAGCCGCGGACTCTGATCGAGCTTTTCACAAGTCAGGGCTGTTCATCCTGCCCGGCGGCCGACAAGCTGCTGGGCGAGCTTGCCAAAGACCCCAGCGTCCTCGTTCTCAGCCTGTCCGTAGATTACTGGGATTATCTTGGCTGGAAGGACACGCTTGCTCTTCCCGGACATGGCAAGCGCCAGCACGGTTATGCCGGGCTTCGCGGAGACCGCGCCATCTATACGCCGCAGATCGTGGTCAACGGCACGACGCATGTTCTGGGCAGCGACCGCGATGCGATCAAACAGGCCGTGGAAAAAGCGCGGCACAAGAGCGACGATGCCGTCAAGCTGGACGCAAGCGTCAAGGATGGCGTGATCACGATCAATCTTCCGGCCGGCGATCTGGAAGGAAAGGTCGCGGAAGTCTGGCTTTGCCCGGTCAGCAAGGCTGTGCCGGTGCAGATCAGCCGGGGCGACAATCGCGGCCATACCATCAAATATACAAATGTCGTGCGCGGCTGGAAAAAGGTCGGCGATTGGAATGGCGAAGCGCGCCAGTTCTCCGTGCCGGTGTCGTCGATCAAGGCGCATAGCGAATTCGATTCCGTCGCCATCCTGATTCAGCATGGCAAACTGGGCGCGCCCGGACGTGTGGTGGGCAGCACCAAGATCCCGTTGCGATAAGCCTTCGATCCCCTTTCGATCCTTTGCGGATTGCCCGCCTCGCATGAGCGGTTCAAGCGTATCGGCGTCTCAATCGGCCGATGCAGTGCATGATTGATGCGCTGCGCTTGACAATATGGAACTCAGACACGACGCTGCGTGGCTTAATTTCATTCAACGGAGGGGTCATGCCGTACACATTTGAAATCTATAAGGACAGGCGACAGGAATTTCGGGTGCGCTTTGTCGCATCGAACGGCGAGAAGATGTTCGCGTCCGAAGGCTATTCGTCGAAGGCCGCGGCCAAAAACGCGATCAAGTCAATTCTGAAAAACGGACCGGGCGCTGAGGTTCTTGACAGCACGGTGGCCGCCAAGGGCGCATCGAAGGCGGCGGTCAAACGCAAATAGCCTTGTTGCCGCGAGCTATGGCCCGCCATTGCGGGTCATACGCGCTCATGCACCGTGGCATTACACGGCATCAGTCAGGTCTTGGACCTGTGCACGCGATGGGTCGCGATGTGGAGATAATCGGCGCTTCTCTGCGCGGAAGCAGATTGTAGACCGTACGGTCAGCCGCCCGCCTTCGAACTGGCGCCCCGCGCCATGCCGGCCGGCCGGCGGCCCGGCGAGATGACGATCCGAGTTTTCTTCATTCCGTGTTCGCGAACCAGATCGAACAGAATCGCCGCATTGTCCGGATGCAGCCGCACGCAGCCCTTGGAGGCGCGGCGGCCCAGCCGCCTGATCTGGTCTGTGCCGTGGATCGCAAAATTGCCGTGAAAGAAGATTGAATAGGGCATCGGCGCCATGTTGTAGAGTCGCGAGTGCCAGACGCGCTCCAGGCGTTGCGGACGAAACGTCCCGTTGGGCGGGCCGCCTGCAAGGCCAGTGGAAACGATGAAATTGTATCGCTTTTCGCCGTCGACAAAGACCTGCATGCGTTGCGCGGCCTTGTCGACACGCACCAGGACATCCGCCTGGGCTGCATGGCCAAACAGGAAAGTCAGACCAAGGAACAGGCTTGGCAGGAGCCGCATGCCGATCTCCAATACATTGCCGCACAGCGCGCTTTCCGTCAGGATTTCACGATGTACATTCGACGCGAAAATACCGTTAAGAGGCCGGCATGAAGGCAGCTCTGGCAATTGCAATTGCGCTTACGGTTAGCGGGAGCTTTTGCGGTTCCGTCAATGCACAGGAGAGAGGTAGCCTCAATCCCAGGCCGTTGCCGCCGCTGGCCAACCCGAACGATCCGAAAACGCCTGCGAAGGACCTGTTCGGACGCAAGCCGGCGCCGGCCAATCTTCAGGCGCGTGCCATCGGGTTCTATACGCGGGGCTGTCTCGCCGGCGGCGTCGCGCTGCCGGTCAATGGCAGGAACTGGCAGGTGATGCGGCTGTCGCGCAATCGCAACTGGGGGCATCCGGAACTGATCCGGTTTCTGGAGCGGCTGGCCGAACGCGCACCGAAAGTCGGCTGGAACGGACTTCTGGTCGGCGATCTTGCGCAGGCGCGCGGCGGTCCCATGCTGACCGGTCATGCGAGCCACCAGGTCGGGCTGGATGCCGCTCTCTGGCTCACGCCCATGCCGGACCGGGAGCTCACGCGCCGCGAACGCGAAGAGATGTCCGCCATCAATGTGGTGCGCGCCGACCGGCTCGATGTCGATCCCAAGGTATGGACCCCGCAACACGCAGCCATCATCCGGACTGCGGCGCGCGACCCGGCCATCGAGCGCGTGATCGTCAACGCCGCCATCAAGAAAGCCCTCTGCCGCGAGGCGACCGGCGACCGTTCATGGCTGAGCAAGGTGCGTCCATGGTACGGGCATAATTATCATTTTCATGTGCGCATGGCCTGCCCGAAGGACAGCCCGTCCTGCAAGCCGCAGGACCCGACGCCGGCCAGTGAAGGTTGCGGCAGCGAACTCGACTACTGGTTTCAGCCGCGCATCCTCAACCCGCCGCCTGCGCCGGCACCCACACAACCGCGCAAGCACATGACAATGTCCGATCTGCCCGCGGAATGCCGCAACGTGCTGCTTGCGGAGTGATCAGACCGGCAGCACGTTGGTATATTTGACCTGTTCGAGCGCGAAACTCGACTCGATGGAGGCGATGCCGTCGAGCCGTGTCAGCTTCTGTTTGAGGAAGCGCTCATAGGCCGCGAGATCGGCGACCACCACGCGCAGAAGATAATCGCGCGGTCCGGTCATCAGATAGCATTCCAGCACTTCCGGCCAGCGCGCGATCGCCTTTCCGAAGCGGTTGAGCGCCTCTTCGCGCTGGCTCTCGAGCTTGATCGATACGAAGACGCTGACCGGCAGCCCGACATTGCGCTGATTGAGAACGGCGACATAGCGCGCGATGATGCCTGCCTTTTCCATGATGCGGATGCGCCGCAGGCATGGCGAGGCGGACAGCCCGACCTTCTCGGCCAGTGTCGCGAGGCTCATCCGGCCGTCCTGCTGCAACAGGCCGAGGATCCTGCGGTCGATATCGTCCAGACCGGCATTCTGCATGAATGACCCAAATAAGATCGCCATATTGGCACGATTTGCCAATATAGGAGACTATCTTAGCTAAATTTGAATGCTGCTGCCAATCGCCATATGCGACGGTGACAGGTGCCGGGCGGTGCCGGCGAGGATCTGGCCATGGATACATCGAAGATCGAGATTTTGTCCGCGCTCGAAAAGAAGGTGCTGTGGCTCGCCGCCTGGACGATTCACAATGCCAATCACCTGCGTGAAAGTGTCGATGGCCTGAAGGTCGGTGGTCATCAGGCCTCGTCGGCCTCGCTCACGACGATCATGACAGCCCTGTATTTCGACGTGTTGCGGCCGCAGGATCGGGTCGCCGTCAAGCCGCATGCCGCGCCGGTCTTCCATGCGATCCAGTATCTGTTCGGCCGGCAGACGCGCGAGAAGCTGGAAAATTTCCGCGGCTACAAGGGCGCTCAGAGCTATCCGTCGCGCACCAAGGATATCGACGATGTCGATTTCTCGACCGGCTCGGTTGGGCTCGGCGTGGCGCAGACGCTGTTCTCGTCGCTGGTGCAGGATTACGTGCGCGCCCATGGATGGGCACAGGATCGCCCCGAGGGCCGCATGATCGCACTGGTCGGCGACGCCGAACTGGACGAAGGCAATATCTTCGAGGCGATACTGGAGGGGTGGAAGCAGGATCTGCGCAATTGCTGGTGGGTGGTCGATTATAACCGGCAGAGTCTCGATGCGGTGGTCCGCGAAGGATTGTGGGAGCGCTACGAGCAGCTGTTCCGCAATTTCGGCTGGGATGTCGTCATCGTCAAATACGGCACGCTGCAGCAGGCCGCCTTCCGCGAACCGGGCGGCGAGCGCCTGCGCGCCTGGATCGATTCCTGCCCGAACCAGCTCTACTCGGCGCTGGTCTTTCAGGGCGGCGCGGCGTGGCGCAAGCGTCTGCTCGACGAGATCGGCGATCAGGGTGATGTGACCGCGCTGATCGAACGCCGCAGCGATGACGAGCTTGCGCGCCTGATGAACAATCTCGGCGGCCACGATCTGCCGGCCTTGCGCGACGCGTTTCACGGCATCGATCACGACCGGCCGGTTTGTTTCATCTGCTACACGGTGAAGGGTTTCGGCCTGCCGATGGCCGGCCACAAGGACAACCACGCAGGCCTGATGACGCCGGCGCAAACGGATGCCTTCCGGCAACTGAACAATGTGCGGCCCGGCCATGAATGGGATCGCTTCGAGGGCCTCGACGTGCCGGAGCAGGCGCTGCAGGGCTTTCTCGATGCCGTGCCCTTCGCGCAGCGGAAAGCCACGCAACCTGCGGCACGTATCGAAATTCCTGCAACGCTTCCGGTCTCGATCCAGCCCGTGATGTCGACACAGGCAGGCTTCGGCGCGCTGCTGAACGAGATCGGCAAATCAAAAGACGAGTTTGCCGCACGCATCGTGACGACGTCTCCCGACGTCACGGTGTCGACAAATCTCGGTGCGTGGGTAAACCGCCGCGCGCTGTTCTCTCGCGAGACGGTCGCCGATACGTTCCGCAACGAGCGTATCCCGTCGACTTTTGCCTGGGAGTTCTCCCCCAAGGGACAACATATCGAACTGGGAATCGCGGAGATGAATCTCTTCATCCTGCTCTCCGCGCTCGGTCTGTCGCATAGCATCGAAGGCGAACGGCTGCTGCCGATCGGCACGTTGTACGATCCGTTCATTGCGCGCGGTCTGGATGCGCTGAATTATGCCTGTTACCAGGACGCGCGTTTCATCGTGGCGGCGACGCCGTCGGGCATCACGCTCGCGCCGGAGGGCGGCGCCCACCAGTCCATCGCGCAGCCGCTGATCGGCATGGCGCAGGACGGGCTGGCCTCCTTCGAGCCGGCTTTTGTCGACGAACTGGCGGTCATTCTGCGCTTTGCGCTCGACTATATCCAGAAGGACGGCGAGGCCGCCGCCTCCGAGCGGAACTGGCTGCGCGACGAGACCGGCGGCTCGGTCTATCTGCGGCTGTCGACGCGTCCGCTGGAGCAGCCGCAACGCGACATGACCGACAGCCTCAGGCAATCGATCGTGGACGGTGCCTATTGGCTGCGGCGGCCGGGGCCGAATGCGCAGGTCGTCGTGGCCTATACAGGCGCGATCGCACCCGAAGCGATCCAGGCGGTCGGGATGATGGCCGAGGATCGCCGCGATATCGGACTGCTTGCGGTCACATCGTCGGACCGGCTGAATGCCGGGTGGACCGCAGCGCAACGCGCCCGCGAACGCGGCCTTGCCAATGCGCGCTCGCATGTCGAAAAGCTGCTCGACCATGTGCCCACGCATTGCGGCCTTGTCACCGTGATCGACGGGCATCCCGCATCGCTGTCATGGCTCGGCGCGGTGCATGGCCATCGTGTCCGCGGTCTCGGTGTGGAGCATTTCGGACAGACCGGATCGCTGCCGGATCTCTACCGGCATTATGGCATCGATTCGAATGCGATCATTGCCGCTGCGCAGGCCCTGACAGCGGGACCGCCGATGCGTTACCTGAAGGCGCTGCCCTGATTCATCGCCGCAGCAGAAGCGCGGTTGCTGCCGCCTGCAGCACCGCCATCGCGAACACAATGGCGATCGCAGCAAGCGAGATGACGAGCGCATAGCGCAGCACGCCTTTGCGTGGCGCCCCCATCAGCGGCGGCAGGCCGGTCCATAACAGCCTCAGTGCATAAAGACCGAGAAGCGACAGAAAGCGCAGGCCGGGCACGACCAGGACAATTCCGACCAGCCAGACCGGCGTGAAAGAATAGACCGACAGCTTGAGTGCATTGAGGAAATTGCGGCTGGCTCCGAACAGCGGCGCCGCCAGATGAATGGCGAGCGCCACCATCCCGACGATCAGAAACGATAACAGGTAGCTGACCAGAGACTTTATGATGCCGACATGAAGTGGATCGCGGAAGCTTCCCGCCGACACCGTGACACCGACATAGGTCGATCCGATAAAGCCCGCCACGGCCGGAATGGCTGCCAGCAGGGCGACATAGATGCCGAGCCGGAGCCACGGGTTTCCGGTCTCCGTCGCGATCAGGGGCCATTCGCCGCGCGGATCCAGCAGGATGTTTCTGATGCGCGCAATCAGCGGCGGCATGTCTTGAAGTCTTTCATCGATTCGGTGTGGATCGCGAAGGTTAGCACACGCTTAGCGCGACGCATCCTCCAGAACCATGGCCGCACCTTTTTCTGCGATCATCATGGTGGGAGAATTCGTGTTTCCAGAGGTGATGGTGGGCATCACCGATGCATCGATCACGCGCAGATTTTCAAGCCCGATCACGCGCAGACGCTCGTCGACGACGGACAACGGATCGTCCGTGCGGCCCATTTTCGCTGTGCCGACCGGATGAAAGATGGTCGTGCCGATGGCGCCCGCAGCCTTGATAAGACCGTCCCGGTCGTCGTCGCGCACGACGTCGCCCGGCAGATATTCTTCTGGATGAAAGCGCTGCAAAGCAGGCTGGGCGACAATGCGGCGCGCGACGCGAAGAGAATCGGCGGCGACTGTCCGGTCCTCGTCCGTCGATAGGTAATTCGGCTGGATGGCGGGCGGCTCGTCCGGTGCGGTCCCGCGCAGCCGGATATGACCACGGCTGGTCGGTCGCAGATTGGCGACGCTGGTCGTGAAAGCGGGAAAGTCGTGCAGTGGATCGCCGAACTTGTCGAGCGAAAGCGGCTGCACATGAAACTGGATATTCGGCCGCTCGCGATGAGGATCGGAGCGCGTGAAGGCGCCGAGTTGCGAGGGCGCCATGGTGAGCGGGCCGCGCCGGCGGAGCGCGTAATCGAGGCCCATCATGCCGCGCCGGAGCAGCGACCGGTAGGTCTCGTTGAGCGTGGTCACGCCGGTGACCTTGTGAATCAACCGCAATTGCAGATGGTCCTGCAGGTTCTCGCCGACACCCGACTTTGCGAGCACGGGCGCGATGCCATGCTCCGC
>JAEVZN010000324.1 GCA_023392205.1 Pseudomonadota bacterium | reverse complement strand
CGCTTTCTCCGGTGTCGTAATTCTGGGTGAGGGACGCGCGCTCCTTGAAGACTTCGCCGACATTGCCGATTGCGAGCATGGCGCCCAGCAGGGCGGTCGCGCCAAGGCCGGCCATCACCGTGAGCATGATGATACGGGCGCGGAACCAGCCGCTTGTTGTCGTGACGAACAACAGCGCCAGCATCATCGCCGCCGAGAAGATGGTATGGGCCCAGGCCGCACGCGAAAAGCTCAGAAACAGTCCGGCCGACATGATCAGTGCAGCGACCACGTAGCGGATGCGCAGACCGCGGATGAGGAAGGACTGGAGAATGAACAGGAGCGGAAGCACCAGAAACGGACCATAGACGTTGGGGTCCTTGAAAGTGCCGCGGGCGCGGCCGTACAGCGTGAAATTGTCCGCGCCGGGGACCAGGTTGAAATACCCGATGATACCGGACAGCGCGGCGCAGATGCCCGCAAGGATATAGGCGCGGCGCAGGATTTCCGCCCTTGCAACGCAATCGGTCGAGAAGATCATCGCAAAGATGATGGCGGTGAATGCGACAAAGAACGAGACCGCCACGAAGCGGACCGCTGCCTCGTCACCGATAACGGGGATCAGCGAGAATGCGCCGCCAAGATTATAGAGGAGCAGCAGGAGAATGAGCGGGAGCAACTTTCTGTCAAGCGTGACGCCTGCCAGCAGGCAGGTGAAGGCGAGCAGGGCACTCAGTATCTCGTAGGGCGAAGGCTCGATGAAGACGAGGAAGCTGCCGAGAATGGTGAGAAACAATGCGCCATGCAGCAATCGCACCGCCAGAGCAGGCGGTGCGGGATGCGTGCGGATCGCAAATTGTCGCTCGGCCTCCTGGAGCGTGATCAATATGCATTCTCGCTTTTCAGCAAGGCAATCGGGGTCATCGCGACAATGTACAGGTCGAACAGCACCGACCAGTTTTCGATGTAATAGAGGTCGTATTCGACCCGCTTCTGGATTTTCTCATGCGTGTCGGTTTCGCCACGCCATCCGTTGATCTGTGCCCATCCGGTCACGCCGGGCTTCACGCGATGACGTGCGAAATAGCCATCCACTGCCTCGTCATAGAGCCGCGCTGCGGCCTTGGCGTTGACCGCATGTGGACGCGGGCCGACCAGCGAGAGATTGCCCTTGAAGACGACGTTGAACAGCTGCGGCAATTCGTCGAGGCTCGCCTTTCGGATAAAGCGGCCGACACGGGTAACGCGCGGATCGCCCTTGGTAACAAGATTGTTGGCCGTCGCGTCACATTGGTCGACATACATCGAGCGGAATTTGTAGACCTCGATCAGGTCGTTATTGAAGCCGTAGCGCTTCTGCTTGAACAGGACTGGTCCGCGGCTGTCGAGTTTGATCAGAATGGCGATGACAGCCATGATCGGCAGAGCCGCGAGCAGCATGGCGCCGCCAACGATCTTGTCGAACAGCCATTTCATCACGACGTCCCAATCCGCAATCGGGCGGTCGAGCACATCGAGGACCGGCACGCTGCCGATAAATGAATAGGAGCGGGGCCGGAACCGCAATTTGTTGGAATGTGCCGACAGGCGGATATCGACCGGCAGGACCCACAACTTTTTCAGCATCTGCAGGATGCGGTTCTCGGCGCTGATCGGCAGCGAGAAAATCACCAGATCGATGCGCGTGCGCCGCGCAAATTCGACGAAGTCGTCCACGGTTCCAAGCTTGGGATAGCCGGCGCAGGCGTCCGGCGAGCGATCGTCGTTGCGATCGTCAAAGACGCCGACGACCTGAACGTCGCTGTCGTCCTGCGACTTGAGGGCTTCGATCAGACTTTCGCCAGGCGAGCCTCCGCCGACGATGACGGTACGGCGGGTGAGCCGCCCGTCGCGCATCCAGCTGCGCACAAGCGTGTAGAGGATCGTGCGGCCGATCATGAGGGCCACGAGGCCTATCGCCCAGTACGAGACCAGCCAGACGCGGGAGAAGACCTGATCGGATTTCAGGAAGAAGGAGGCAGCCGTCATCATGAGAAAGACGACGGACCAGGCAGAGATCAGCCGCGCCATTTGATGCATCGGCCGGCGGAACGCGTGGACGTGATAGATGTCCACGGCCTGGAAGGCGACGATGGACATCGCGGTGATACCGGCAATGGCCCAGATATACGGCCAGCTGAAGCCCTCAAGGCGCACAACATAGATGAAGTAGATCAGCGCGCCGACCAGCGCGATCACTGCGCTCTCGATGACCCGCATGAAGCCCGCAACCACGATGGGCGAATACGCCGCGCGGGTGATTTCGGAGGCCGCTTCAACCGCAGCAGGTGACAATTGACGCGGGCCGCGCCGGAGCGGCTCGCGGGCGCCCGGAAGCGCACCGACAGCCGCGGACGCGCTCAGCATCTTCTGAGCGTCCAACTCAAACATTACGCCGTCCCTCGGCCTGTCGCTTTATGCGCAGGCCTTGTTGTGATGGCGCCGATAATACCTGGGAGATTTCAACAAAAGCTTATGTTGAGTCAGCTTTTGCATGCCGCGATCGCTGCGCGGTACGCGGCGAGGCCACCGTCCACCATCTTGTCCAGCGAGAATGTGGTTCGAACGCGATCCTGCAGCAACCGGGCGTCGTCCCGCATCCTTTCGTGATGGTTAATGGCGGCGGACAGACTTTCGGCAAGTGCGGATGGATCGTCGGGTACGACAAGACGATCGGCATAGGGACCGAACAGGTCCGGGATCCCTCCAACGCGGGTGGCGATCATCGGCTTACCGGCGGCAGCGGCTTCCAGCACAATGTAGGGAAGTGACTCCGATCGCGATGGAACCACCATGATGCGGCCGCGCGCAAACGCCTCGCGAGCCGGGATCGGAGCCAGAAACCGGACTTGTCCGGACAGTCCGGCAGACCTTGTCTGCGCGACGAGTTCGGCCTGTGCGTCTCCGGCGCCAACAATGGTCGCCGAAAAGGTCTGGCCGGCCGCGTGGAGTCTGGCCAACGCTGTGATCAAAAGATCTACGCCTTTCAGGTGGCGCAGTTCGCCGATGTAGAGAAAGTCCGTGGCGTCGGCGGCGGCCGGAACCGGTACGAATTCATCTTCCGCGACGCCGTTCGAGACCACGCGCTGCATCGCGGACGGATTGCCGGCGGTTTCCCTATAAATCTTTGCGATGTAATCGCTTTCAAACAGAAACAGATCGGTTCGCCGCTGCATGAACCGCTCCAGCCCGGCATAAATCAGCCCCGGCAACGTATTCGGCCGGTAATGCAGGCTGCCGCCATGCGGCGTGTAGACCCGCAGCGGGCCTTTTTTTCCTATTGCCAGACGCGCATAGGCGCCACCTTTGGCGCCGTGTCCGTGCAGTACATCCGGATGTTGCTGCGCCATCTGGTGTCGTATCATCCGGATCGCGGCGATATCGGACAAGCCTGGCTGCCGCGGCATCGGAATGCGGGAGAGGCCGAGTGCGAGATGGCCGGTCGCTGCATCGAGGAGGCGCGCGCCGCGCTCGCTGCCGGTCAAGCTGTCGCATATGATCCCAACGCTGTGGCCACGGGCGGCCTGGCCGCGAACGACATCGAGGACGTGGCGGAACAATCCTCCGACCGGGGATCGGAAGACATGCAGGATCCGCAGCGGCTGACCTGGCCCACCCATTGAAACACCCCCCAGGAGCGGCATTTATGTCAGTGGCGGTTAAGGAAGATTGTGTCT
>JAEVZN010000252.1 GCA_023392205.1 Pseudomonadota bacterium | reverse complement strand
GACAAACCCCGTAATGATATCGTTGCGCCAGATCGGAATCTGCCGCAGCAGGAGCGGCACGCGAGACTCCGCCTGCAGCATCTGAAGGGTCTCGCGGATGCGCTTGTCGGCCTTGTCGATCTTGTTGAGGAACAGAAGCCGCGGGATATTCAGGTCTTCCAGTTCGCGCAAGACGAGTTGCAATTGCGGAATCTTTTTCTCGTCCGCCTCGCAGACCACGACCGCCGCATCGACGGCAGGCAGTGCCGCGCGCATATCGTGAATGAATTCTATCGAGCCGGGGCAATCGATAAAAGTGTAGCTGTCATCCATGAATGTGGTCGTGGCGACCGACAATTCCACGCTCATCCGGTGATCGCGCGCTTCCTTGCTGTTGTCGCCGACCGAAGATCCCGCCTCGACGCTGCCCTGACGCTGGATGGCGCCGGTGCGCGCAAGGATCGCCTCGAGAAGCGTGGTCTTTCCACTCTGAAAGGGGCCCACCAGTGCAATACACCGGGGACCCTGCGGCCTATTGCCGTTGGCTCTGGCCGCGTTCGCGTTGGCTTCCGTCATCGACGCCTCCCTTGGTTCGGGCGCCTGACGTGAAAGGACCGGTTCCGCCGGCCGCAATCAGACGCCGGATGACCTATGCTCTGCGCAGTTTGTGGCCTTGGCAAGGGAGGGCATGCGGGCGGCGGGAAAATACCGGCGGCGCCGACGCCGTATTCAGAATCTCGGGATGTCCGGGAACGGCACAGCGCCCGCGCGCACATGCATCCGGCCCAGTTCGGCGCATCTGTGCAGTTGCGGGAAGACCTTGCCGGGATTGAGAAGTCCGCGCGCATCGAAGGCGCATTTCAGCCGCTGCTGCTGGTCGAGGTCGATCTCTGTGAACATCTCCGGCATCAAGTCGCGCTTTTCCACACCCACGCCATGCTCGCCGGTGAGCACGCCGCCCACCTCTACGCAGAGCCGCAGGATGTCGGAGCCGAATGCCTCCGCCTTGTCGAGTTCGCCCGGCACATTCGCATCGTAAAGAATGAGCGGATGCAGATTGCCGTCGCCGGCGTGGAAGACATTGGCGACCTTCAGGCCGTAATGCGCGCTCAGGTCGCGCATGCGCGCGAGCACAAGCGGCAACGCCGCGCGCGGAATGGTGCCGTCCATGCAATAATAATCCGGCGAGATGCGGCCGACCGCCGGAAACGCCGCCTTGCGGCCGGCCCAGAACAAGAGTCGCTCCTCTTCGCTTTGCGACACGCGGCAGGTGGTCGCATTGCAATCGCGCGCGATCGCTTCGACGCGTGCGATCAGATGATCGATCTCCGCCTGCCCGCCATCGAGTTCGACAATCAGCAAAGCCTCGACATCGAGCGGATAGCCGGCCTGCACGAAGGCTTCCGCCGCCTCGATGGCCGTGCGGTCCATCATCTCCATGCCGCCGGGGATGATGCCAGCGCCGATGATGCGGCCGACGCACGCGCCGGCATCCTCCGATGTCGGGAAACCGATCAGCAAAGCGCGCGCAGCTTCGGGCTTCTTCAGAATACGCACGGTGACTTCGGTGACCACGCCGAGCAATCCTTCCGAGCCTGTCATCACGCCAAGAAGATCGTAGCCGCCGGAATCGAGATGCTTGCCGCCGAGCCGGACAATTTCGCCGGTCATCAGCACCATTTCCAGCCCGAGCACATTGTTGGTGGTCATGCCGTATTTCAGGCAATGCACGCCACCGGAATTCTCCGCGATATTGCCGCCGATGGTGCAGGCGATCTGCGAGGACGGGTCGGGCGCGTAGTAGAAGCCGCGGTGCGCCACGGCATTGGAGATGCCGAGATTGGTGACACCCGGTTCGGTGACCACCACGCGGTTGTCGAAATCGATCTCGCGGATACGGTTGAACTTCGACAGCCCGAGCAGGACGCCGTCTTCCAGCGGCAATGCGCCACCTGACAGCGACGTGCCGGCGCCGCGCGGCACGACCTTGATGTTGTTCTCATGACAATAACGCAGCACCGCCGCAACCTGCTCGGTGGTCGAGGGCAACACCACGACCATCGGCAATTGCCGATAGGCAGTCAACCCGTCGGATTCGAAGGGGCGCATTTCGCGCTCACCCGCGATGACGCCTTCACCGGGGACGATGTTGCGCAATGCAGCAACGATCTCCACACGCCGCGAAAACACCGCGTCATCTATCTGTGGCATTGCTACAGACAAACGGACCTCACACTCTTTTGTCGCCGGGATCCTTGGCCGACCATGTCCTTGGCCGACCATGTCCTTGGCCGACCATGCCATTCCGGAAGGCACGTCGCCGTGCAAGAATGCACATGTTACTTGACATGTATCAAGGCTGTTTGCGGCGGTAAAATCCATTTTCGTCAGGACCATAGAGCGGGGACGCCATGATCAAGGATATCATCGTCAATCTGACGCCGGGCCTGCAGAATGACCCGGCCTGCCGGTATGCCATTTCCATGGCGGAGACCTTCGATGCGCATGTCGGCGGCGTGGTGTTCGCCTACGACCCACCCTGGCCGCCGTCGGTGATGGAAGGCGCGGCCATCGATGTCTTTCGCGTGGCAAAGGAAAACCTGCGCACCAATGCCCGCGCTACACTCAAGCGGTTCGAGGAGGTTGCACAACGCTCGCAGGTGCAAAGCGACTCGCATTTCGTGGAGTTGTCACTGGCCGGTTCGACGGATGCCTTTGCCAGCATGGCAAGGGCCTATGATATCTCGGTGCTCCGCCAGCCCGACCCGGATCGCGATGACGAAGCCCAGGACATGATCGAGGCGGCGCTGTTCGGCTCCGGCCGCCCGGCCCTGATCGTGCCCTATATCCAGAGGGAAGGCTTTTCGGCCGATCGCGTGGTTTGCTGCTGGGACGGCAGCCGCGCCGCGGCGCGTGCCATCAACGACAGCCTTCCGCTCCTGCACAAGGCGAAATCCGTGACGATCCTCACCGTGGTCACCGGGAAATTCGATAACAACGATGTGACCGGAGCCGATATCGCGGCCCATCTTGCACGGCACAAACTGAAGGTCGAACTCGATCGCGTTCCGGCGCCCGATATCGATGTGCCGAGCGCCATCCTGTCCTTCGTTGCCGACGCGAACGCCAACTTGCTGGTCATGGGTGGCTTCGCACATTCGCGGTTGCGCGACTTTGTTTTGGGCGGTGCAACACGGGGAGTTCTCGGCGCGATGACCGTGCCCACATTGATGTCGCATTAAGGAACTTTCAGCGCAATTGCCCGTTGCATTGCGTCTCACGCAAGGCTACGCCGCCGCCACGTCTGCGTGGCGGCGCAGTTCTTTGGGCGAGGCCGTGAATGCAGTTTTCATTTGGCATTGAGGAAGAGTATTTTCTTGTCGATCGCATCGGCAATGCCGTTGTCCGGCGGATGCCGGACGGCTTTCTCGCAAACGCAAAGGCCGAAATGGGCGAGCGCGTCTCCGGCGAATTCCTGCAGTCGCAGGTGGAGATCGTAACCCTGCCGCATACCTGCGCAGACGCCGCACGCGCCGACGTGCGGGCTTTACGCACCTGTCTCGCCGGTATCGCGGATCGTTACGGCATGGCGATCATGGCGGCCGGCACGCATCCGACCGCCGTGTGGGAGCGGTCGCGCCAGTCGGCTGGCGAACGCTACGACAACGTGATGGACGATCTGCAGATGATCGGCCGGCGCAACATGCTGTGCGGAATGCATGTGCATGTCGAATTGCCCGACCCCGACAAGCGAATCGATGTCATGTCGCGCATGATCCCATATCTGCCGCTGTTGATCGCGCTGTCGACCTCGTCGCCCTTCTGGCGTTCCAGCGCGACCGGGTTGCTGGGCTACAGGCTCGCCGCCTACGACGAATTACCGCGCACCGGTATCCCGGAATTGTTCAGGACCAGGGAAGAATTCGACACCTATTCCGATGCGCTGGTGCGCGCCGGTGTGATGCCGGATGCAAGTTATATCTGGTGGGCAATCCGCCCGTCCTTCAAACACCCGACGCTGGAATTGCGGGCGCCCGACAGTTGCACGCGGATCGAGGATTCGATTGCGATCGCCTCGCTGTACCGTGTGCTGGCGCGATGGCTGACGCAGAATCCGGAGAAGAACCGGGACATGACGGCGGTCTCGCGCGCCATTGTCGTGGAGAATAAATGGCGCGCGCAGCGTTACGGCGTGCGCGGCACTTTCGCACGGGTCGATGGCAACGGCCCGATCACGGTGAGCGACATGCTCGACCGGACGATTGCGGACATTCTTCCCGATGCGCAGGCGCTTGGCTGCGCCGATGCTGTGCAGCATTGCCGGACGATTGCCGCGCAGGGCACGTCGGCCGACCGGCAGATCGAGATCTACGAACAGAATATCGACGATCCCGACCGCGCGATGCGCGAGGTGACGGCCTGGCTGACCAGGACAACGCTGGCATAAGGCCTCAGGCGGCGCCGTCGTCCAGCACCGGCAATGCCACCTGCACGACAAGACCCCGCGCACGCGCATCGAAAACGCCGAGCGCGCGGAGCATCAGCAGGCTTAACGATTGCACGGCATCGCGGCCCCGCGCCGGGTCGTCATGCGCCACGGGGGCGAGTGGACCGATCAGACCTTCAAGCAGCGCGCCCACCAGCGCCGCCGCGGCTACGCTCACATCCTGCTTCGGCAAATGGCCGGCCTGCATCGCAGCGGTAATCCGCGCCTCGAATTCGGCGGCCAGGGCACGGCGAAAGGCCACCCGCACCGCCTCGACTTCGGCATCCACCGGCTCCGCGATGACGGCCCAGGCCAGCCGCCGGTTGCGCAAGGCGCGGGCGGCGAATGTCGCAATGGCGGCTGCCAGCGCCGAGAGCGGACCGGGTGCCGCCTTGCCGGCCCTGTGGACGGCACCAATCTCGCGGTCGGCGATGTTGCTCACAAGCGCCGACACCAGTTCCGTCTTCGAGGGAAAATAGCGATAGACCGTCCCGGTCGCGATTCCGGCCCGCTGGGCGACGGTGGCAATCTGCACATTGGCCATGCCGCCCTCGGAGGCGACTGCACGGGCGGCCGCGAGAATGGCCTGATGCCGCGCGGCCAGCCTGCGAATCACAGTATCGGTGCGGCGGTAGGGCATGATTGAAGTGAGGCATGATTCACTTCATTCGGCAATCCCACCGGATGCGCTCACCGCCGCAGACTTCCAACAAAGCCGGATTGGCAGATCAGCTTGCGGACTTGCCGAGCGCCTTGTCGCGGATCGCATCCAGCGTCGTGGTCGGCGTGATGGCGGCCGGATCGACCTTGAGATGAACGATGGCCGGCTTGCCGGACGCCCGCGCCGCCTCGAAGGCTTTCGGAAATTCCGCCGTGTCCTCGACAACGACCCCAAAGCCGCCGAACGCGCGCGCATAGGCGGTGAAGTCCGGATTCTGCAATGCGGTCGCGACCACCCGACCGGGATATTCGCGCTCCTGATGCATGCGGATGGTGCCGTACATGCCGTTGTCGACAAGGATGACGACCAGCGGCAGATCGTATTGCACAGCCGTCATGAATTCCTGCCCGTTCATCAGGAAGTCGCCGTCGCCGGCAAGACAGACAACGTTGCGCTCCGGATGCAGCCGCTTCAGGCCGACAGCCGCCGGCACGCCATAGCCCATCGATCCGGAGGTCGGACCGAAGAAGGAATTGTACCGGCGCAGCCGGTAGAAGCGATTGAGCCAGCCGGCGAAATTGCCGGCGCCGTTGCACAGGATGTCGTCCGGTGACAGATGTTCGCGCAGCCAGACCATGATCTCGCCGAGATTGACGCGGCCGGGCACTTCGGTGGCCCTGTCGGTGAAGGCGCGGTAATCGGCGTGCGCCGTGCGCGTCTCGTCCGACCATGCAATCGTCTGCGGCGCCTGCAAGCCTTCCAGTGCCGCGGCAAACGCGCTTGGCGACGCATTGATGGCGAGATGCGGGCGATAGACGCGGCCGAGTTCCTCGATGCCGGGATGTACATGCACGAAGGTCTGCTGAGG
>JAEVZN010000244.1 GCA_023392205.1 Pseudomonadota bacterium | reverse complement strand
AGCCCGCTGCGCCATCTATACGCGGAAATCCACGGACGAAGGGCTGGAACAGGACTTTAATTCTCTCGACGCTCAGCGAGAGGCCTGTACCGCGTTCATCCAGTCGCAGAAGCACGAAGGCTGGACTGTTATCCCGACGCACTATGATGATGGTGGCTATTCCGGTGGTTCGTTGGAGCGCCCTTCTCTACAACGGTTGCTGGCCGACATCGAGGCCGGCCGGATCGATGTGATCGTTGTTTATAAAGTTGACCGCCTAACTCGCGCGCTGTCGGATTTCGCAAAACTGGTCGAGGTGTTCGACCGCTGTGGCGTCTCGTTCGTCTCAATCACCCAGCAATTCAACACCACCACCAGTATGGGGCGGCTGACGTTAAACATTCTACTGTCCTTCGCCCAATTCGAGCGGGAATTGATCGGCGAACGCGTCCGCGACAAGGTCGCCGCTTCGAAGAAGAAGGGCATATGGATGGGTGGAACCGTGCCACTCGGCTACGACGCGAAAGATCGCAAGCTGGTCGTCAACAAAGCAGAGGCCCGGACCCTCGCCGACATCTACCGCCGCTACCTCAAGCTCAAGTCGGTCCGGGCGCTTCAAGTCGAACTCGACAAGGTCGGCATCCGAAGCAAACGGCGTGTCCGGCCGGATGGCACGGTATCCGGTGATCAGCGCTTCTCACAGGGAGCACTTTATCTGCTGCTTCAGAACCGGACCTACCGTGGCGAGGCAGTCCACAAGGGCAATGCCTATCCTGGTGAACACAAGGCGATTGTCGACAAGCCGCTGTGGGACTCGGTCCAGGCCGTGCTTTCCAAGAACCGGATCGAGCGATCCAATGGGGCCAACAGCAAGGCGCCCAGCCTGCTGACTGGCCTGCTCTTCCACGAAACCGGCGAGCGGCTGACGCCCACATGGTCTGTCAAGAAGGGCAAGCGGTATCGGTATTATGTGTCGGCGTCGCTCGTGAAAGGGGACAAAATGCCTTCCTCAAACCGGCAGCGGATTCCAGCCGGAGACCTCGAACTCATCGTTGTCGAAAGACTTCGGAGCCTTCTTTCCAGCCGCAAGCAATTGCTCGGCGCGCTCGACGACGATCACCTCCACAATTCGGGCCACGCGCTTCTGTTCAATCGTAGTAGTCAGCTTGCCGAGGCGCTGGGTCAGACACCTGAGCGGACCCGAACGATCTTCACAGCGTTGGCCCGCCGCGTCGAAGTTGGTCGCGATAGCGTCAAGATCTACGTCTCTCGAAGCCGTCTCGCGGGGTTGCTCAACTCCGGACGTCTAGAGTTATTACAAGGGAAACCCATCGATCCAGCCGACCAGACAGTCAGCCTCAAAGCGCCCATCCAGCTACCCCGCGTCGGTCGCGAGATGAAACTGCTGGTCGAGGCTTCAGATGACAATCGGCCACCGGACATGAGCCTTCTGCGCGTCGTCACGCGCGCCCATGATGTTCATCGGCGGCTTGCTGAAAATACATCCCTCACTGTGCATGACATCGCGCGCGAAGAGCGGGTTACATCTGACTATCTATACATCCTGCTGCGATTACGTTGGCTGGCGCCCGACATAGCCACGGCGATCGTCAACGGCCAGCAGCCGCGGCATCTCAGTGCAAAGCGTCTAATGCGGTTGACCGCGCAGTTGCCAGCCGATTGGTCCGCGCAACGCGCGCTGCTTGGCTTTCACTGAGGCAAAGATCGCGCTTTGACTTCCCCACCGACCACAGCAACTGCCACGCCGCGCCAACCACGAAATGGCCGCCGAGAGATATTTGTGACATTTCGCGCAACATGGCGCGAGAAAATGTCTCCGATGAAAATTGGTCGATAACAAACCGCCAGAAAGTCGCGGAAAACGGGCAGAAATCCTCACCATCCAAAACGTAAATAATCCAGCTATATCAATTACTTAATCACTGGCTGGGGCGCCTGGATTCGAACCAGGGAATGGCGGAATCAAAATCCGCTGCCTTACCACTTGGCTACGCCCCAGCAGTGTCGGGAAGGCTCAAGGCCGCGGTCCCGGACCCTACCGGTTCCGGAGCATGGCGTATCCCCTTGCGAGCCGCGCGGAAAATAGCCGCGCCGTGCCTCCCCTGCAATGTTTAATGTCGCAATGGCCGGCCGGCTTTCCAACCTCCGTCCGCCCGCGATTGACCCCCGCGGGAGGCTGGACTAGCCCTGATCAGAGCCGCCTGTCCGCATCCGGAGTTTGTCCCGATGACCTTTCGCGCACCGGTCGACGATATCGCCTTCGCGCTCCGCGAGGGGGCGGGGATGGACGAGGCGCTGGCGGCGGGGCTTTACGGCGATTTCGGCGCCGACGATCTGGAGGCAGTGCTGGCCGAGGCCGGGCGCTTCGCCGGTGACGTGATCGCGCCGCTCAATGCCGATGGCGACCGGCACGGCGCGGCCCTGAAAGACGGCCGCATGACCATGCCGCCGGGCTGGAAGGAGGCCTATACCGCCTGGGCGGCGGCCGGCTGGAACGGGCTCGCCGCGCCCGCGTCATGGGGCGGTCAAGGCCTGCCGCGCGCGGTGAATGCCGCCTGCGTCGAGATGTGGCAATCCGCCTCCATGGCCTTCGGCATCGGCCCGGTCCTCACCATGGCCGGAATCGACGCGCTGGCCGCGCATGGCAGCGACGCGCTCAAGGCCGCCTATCTGGAAAAGCTCGTCACCGGCGCATGGATGGGCACGATGCAGCTCACCGAGCCGCAGGCGGGCTCCGATGTCGGCGCGCTGCGCACCCGCGCCGAACGCGCCGGTGACGGCAGCTACCGGCTGTTCGGGCAGAAGATCTTCATCACCTATGGCGAGCACGACCTCACCGACAACATCGTTCACTTCGTGCTGGCGCGGCTGCCCGATGCGCCGCCGGGTACGAAAGGCATCTCGCTGTTTCTGGTGCCGAAATATCTGCTCAACGACGACGGCACGCCAGGCGCGCGCAACGATGTGCACGCGCATTCCATCGAGCACAAGATGGGGCTGCACGCCTCCCCCACCTGCACCATGGTGTTCGGTGATGAGGGCGGCGCGGTCGGCTATCTGATCGGCCGCGAACATGCCGGCATGGCCTGCATGTTCACCATGATGAACGAGGCGCGGCTGGCAGTGGGATTGTCCGGCGTCGCCATTGCCGAACGCGCGACGCAGCACGCGCTGCATTATGCACGCGAGCGCAAACAGGGCCGCGACGAGGACACCGGCGGACAGGGTCCGGTGCCGATCGTGCAGCATGCCGATGTGCGCCGCATGCTGCTCACCATGCAGGCGCTCACGCGTGCCGCCCGCGCTATCTGCTATGCCACCGCCATCGCGCTCGACCGCGCGCATCTGGACAGCGACGAGAGCGCCCGCAAGGCCGCGCAGGCGCGCGCGGCTCTGCTCACGCCTGTCGCAAAAGCTTTCTCCACCGATATCGGAATCGAGGTCGCCTCGCTCGGCGTGCAGGTGCATGGCGGGACCGGCTATATCGAGGAGACCGGCGCAGCCCAGCATTATCGCGACGCGCGCATCGCCGCGATCTATGAAGGCACCAACGGCATCCAGGCCATCGATCTGGTCAACCGCAAGCTCACCCTCAACGATGGCGCAACGGTGGAAGACTATATCCGCGATCTGCGCAAGATCGTGCAGCGCCTGCGCGCGGCCAACGATCCGGCCTTCGGTGCCAGTGCCGCGCGGCTGTCCGAGGCGCTGGATGCACTGGAAGCCGCGACGCATTGGCTGATCGCGCAGCTGCGCAACAATCCGCGCGCCGCGCTTGCGGGCGCCACGCCCTATCTGCGGCTGTTCGGCATTGCCGCCGGCGGCTGTCTCCTCGCCAACGAGGCGCTGGCCTCGATCCGGATCAATGGCAATGGCGATGCGGCAACGGCCTCGCGTATCGGTCTTGCCCGCTTCTTTGCAGAACAGATCGCGGTGCAGGGACAAGGGCTGGAACTCGCCATTGTCGAAGGCGCGTCGTCGGTGCTCGATACGCCGCTCTCCGGGGACTAAGCCTGACATGCCGGGCCACACGTCAGAACATGTCACGGTCGCCGACGAGGGCGCCGTGCGCGTCATCCGCATGGCGCGACCGGACAAGAAGAATGCACTGACCCATGCCATGTATGCCGCCCTCGCCTCTGCCCTCGTGGCGGTGAAGCTGCAGCCGGGCATACATTGCGTGATGATTGCCGGCGCGCCGGGCGCGTTCTGTGCCGGCAACGATCTCGACGATTTCCGGCAGGCGGCGGTGTCCGGCGAAGGTCTCGGCGAACAGGCTTTGCGCTTCCTGCATGCGCTGGCCTGCTGCGAGAAGCCGCTGGTCGCGGCCGTCGATGGCGTGGCCATCGGCATCGGCACCACCATGCTGCTGCATTGCGATTATGTGGTCGCCGCGCGCGGATCGCGTTTCGCGACGCCCTTCGTCAATCTCGGGCTTGTGCCGGAAGCGGCATCGAGCCTGCTGGCGCCACGGCTGATGGGGCCGCGCCGCGCGTTTGCGTTGCTGGTGATGGGCGACCCATTCGACGCAGATGACGCGCTGTCCGCGGGGCTCATCAATCGCATCGTCGAGAACGGCGAGGCCGACCATGCGGCCATGCAGGCGGCACAGAAGATCGCCGCGCTGCCACCGGAGGCGGTGCTCGCCTCGCGCCGCCTGATGCGCGGATCGCCGGAGGATATCGTCGCGCGCATCGACGCGGAGGCCGAATTCTTTCGCGAGCGCCTGCAATCGCCCGATGCGCAGGCGGCGTTTGAGGCTTTCTTCGCGAGGAAGACGTAGCTGCAGCCGAACTCCCTATAACGGCTTCAGCCCGGCCTCGATCTCCGCCCGGCGCTCCTCCAGAAACGGCGGCAGCGACAGCTTCTCGCCGAGCGTCGCCATCGGCTCGTCGGCATCGAAGCCCGGACCGTCGGTGGCAATCTCGAACAGCACGCCGTTCGGCTCGCGGAAATACAGCGACTCGAAATAAAAGCGGTTCACCTTGCCGCTATTGGGCACGCGCAGCTTGCGCAGCCGTTCTGCCCAAGCGTCATATTCGGTACGGTTCGGCGTGCGGAACGCGACATGATGCACACCGCCCGCGCCCGGCTGTGCCATAGGCAGGCCCGGACGCACGGCGAGGTGCAATTCGGCCGCCGGTCCGCCCGCACCCATCTCATAGACATGCACGATGTCGCTGTCGGAATCCGGCACCGGGTAATCGCGCACATGCCGCATGCCCATCAATTCGCGCAAAACCATATCGGTCGCCGACTTGTCGGGCACCGACATGGTGATCGGGCCCAGCCCGCGAATCTGATGCGCCGCGGGCACCGGGCTCTTTTCCCACGGATGCGCCGCGCCCTGCCCGCCATCGTCGATCAGGCTCAGGCGCTGACCTTCCGGGTCCTCGAAATCGAGCGTGAAACGGCCATCGCGCTCGGCAATGTCGGCGACATCGACGCCCGCCTCGGTCAGATGCTGGTACCACCATTTCAGCGTGTCATGTCCGGCGACGCGGAGCGCCGTGCGCGTCACCGTGTGATTGCCGCGCCGCTCCGGCCGCGCCGGGAAATCGAAGAAGGTGAGATCGCTGCCGGGCGAGGCAACGCCGTCGCCGTAGAACAGATGATAGGCCGACACATCGTCCTGGTTCACCGTCTTCTTGATCAGGCGCATGCCCAGCACCTGCGTATAAAAGCGCAGATTGCCCGGCGCATCGGCGGACACGGCGGTGAGATGATGGATACCGGTAAGCTGCATGACGGGCCTCGCATGGACGATTGAACGGATGTAGGGGCTGACGGCTGCAGATGCCAGCACCAAGCAGCCACCGGGCCCTTGACATTTTAGGAATAAAAGCTTATACCGCCTCCACCCTGCTCAACGAGGGGCGTCAACCGGTGACGCCGGTTGATGGAGCAAGGTGCGGCGCCTGCGGGTGTGGCTTCGTCAGCCGCACTCCCGGGTGGCTCCGGGACCCCGCTCTACGGGCATTACGACCCGTGCGCGAGGAGCTCGCTGTACGGCCCGGATCGCCAATGATCCGGGCACGCAAACGCGGCCCCGGTTTCAGTGCGATACTTCGGTGTCGCACCAGAACGCCGCCAAAGAACCCCGGCGGGAGCAATCCCGCCCGGTGATGCGCCGTGAGGCGGCCGGGTTCGCAAGAATCCGGCGCATCAGGAATGCCCTGCGCTTCACGGCGCATCATTCCCCTCACCTTTTCGCTTCCCTTTGGGCGCGCCCGCGCCGTCACAAGAACAGGGCCGGCGGAGCTTGGCCTTTTCGATCGCTCCCCCAGCATTGACACCCCCGCTCCCGGCATGTCCGATCCCGCCAATACAAGGAGTTGCGCAATGTCGCTCGAAACCATGTCGCTTCAGGGCAAGACGCTGAAAGACAAGACGCTGTTCATCACCGGGGCGTCGCGCGGCATCGGGCTTGCGATCGCGCTGCGTGCCGCGCGCGACGGCGCCAATATCGCCATCGCCGCCAAGACCGACGCGCCGCATCCGAAACTGCCGGGCACCATTCACACTGCGGCGGCCGAGGTCGAAGCCGCCGGCGGACGCGCGCTTCCCCTCGTCGTCGATGTGCGCGACGAGGATCAGGTCCGTGACGGGCTCGCCCGCACCGCCGATACCTTTGGCGGCATCGATATCGTGGTGAACAATGCCAGTGCGGTGCAGGTTACGCCGGTCGAAAAGACCGACATGAAGCGCTACGATCTGATGAACGGGGTCAATGCGCGCGGCACCTTCATGGTATCCAAATTCGCCATCCCCTATCTGGAGAAGGCCGGCAACCCGCATATCCTGATGAACTCGCCGCCGCTCGACATGCAGGAACACTGGTTCGCGCCGCATACCGCCTATACGATGGCGAAATTCGGCATGAGCATGGTGGTGCTGGGTCTCGCCGGAGAATTGCGTCCGAAAGGCATTGCCGTGAACGCGCTGTGGCCGCGCGCCACCATCGCGACCAGCGCGATCCAGAACCTGCTCGGCGGCGACACGGTCATGCGCATGTCCCGCAAGCCGGACATCATGGCGGACGCCGCGCACGCGATCTTCATGAAGGATGCCCGGAATTTTACCGGCCGGTTCCTGATCGACGACAATGTGCTGTATGATGAGGGCATGCGCGATTTCGATCACTATCGCGTTGACCCGACGGCCCCGCTGGCGCAAGTGTTCTTCACGCCTGCCGAACCTCCGCCGCCGCCGGGCGTTTCCATCGATGCGCGCCGCGATATCCGCGAGCTTCCTGCGGCGCAGGCCAAACCCTGACTCCGGAATTGTCATGCGCACGCTTCTGATCGGCCACCCGGCCTGCCTCAACCATGTGACACCGCCCGGCCATCCGGAGCGTCCTGACCGGCTGCGCGCCATCGAGAGTGCGCTGGAGGACGAGAAATTCGCAAGCCTCGCCCGCGAGCAGGCGCCGATGGCGGAACTGGAGACGGTCGCGCTCGCCCATCCGATCGCATATGCGCGCGCGATCCGCGAGGCCGCGCCGCGCGAAGGCATGATCTCGCTCGACGGCGACACATCGATGTCGCCCGGCTCGCTGGAAGCGGCTTTGCGCGCGGTCGGCGGCGCGGTGCTGGCGGTGGATGAAGTGGTGGAAAAGCGCACCGACAATGCCTTCGTCGCCACACGTCCGCCCGGCCATCATGCCGAGACGGTGAAGCCGATGGGCTTCTGCCTGTTCAACAATGTCGCCGTTGCCGCACGGCATGCGCAGAAGAGGCACGGGCTGAACCGTGTCGCCATCATCGATTTCGACGTGCATCACGGCAACGGCACGCAGGAGATTTTCTGGAACGATCCGACAGTGATGTATTGCTCGACGCACCAGATGCCGCTCTATCCGGGCACCGGCGCAAAATCGGAACGCGGCGAACACGACAATATCGTCAATGCGCCGCTGCGCGCGGGCGATGGCGGCGAAGCCTTCCGTGCGGCGATGGACAGCACGATCCTGCCGCGGCTCGATGCCTTCGGGCCGGATCTGGTCATCATCTCGTCGGGCTTCGACGCGCATATCCGCGATCCGCTGGCGAGCCTGAATTTCACCGAGGACGATTTCGCCTGGGCGACGCGGAAGCTGATGGATCTCGCCGACCGCCGCGCCGGCGGCCGCGTGGTCTCATGCCTCGAAGGCGGTTACGATCTGCAGGGCCTCGGCAATTCGGTCGCCGCGCATGTCACTGCGCTGATGCGGGGGTGACGGCAGAATATCAGGGGCGCGGGAGATATAACTGTGCACCCTTGGCCATGCCGAAGGCATCCAGATGCGCGGTGCGGGTACGGGCCATGTCGACCCAGTGGAAATGGAACGGCTCGCCGGGATGGGTGATCACGCCCTGCGCGGCCGGCGGGGCGTAGAAGCCGACAACCTCGCCGGCAATCCGCTCGGCCGCGATCTCCTGCTGGTCGGCCATGCCGTGGTCGGAGCCGTGGCCAGCGAATTCCGGATTGGGCGCGGCGATGATGTGCATCTTCACATCGGTCAGATCGCCCCGCATGCGCACCGGAAACGCCCGCTCCACATTCAGACCGGCCGTACGCGCCTGCGCCACGATGTATTCATCCAGCGCTGCACCGGCGAGATCGGACGGCAAGGCCAAAGGCGGCAGCCATTGTTCGACCCTGGCCGATGCAAGGAGCGTCGCATCCTCCTGCGCCACCTCCGGACAGGTCGTGCAGGGCTTGCCATAGGAGACGATGAACGTCCCGTCGATCGCGGTGATTTCCCCGCGCAATCCTTCGACAGCACCGACAGCCTCCGTCGCACCCCCTTTGATCAGGGCGCCGAGCGAGACCTTGGGGCCGTAATCCTGCTTGTGGACCATCGCCCGGAACGCGCCATCCATGCGGACCTCGCCCGAAGCGTGCGGCTTCTGGTGCTGCGCGCCCTGCGGATGATGCCCGTGATGCTGCGCATGCGCGGCCTGGGTCAGCAGAATGGCTCCCGCACAGGCTGCAAGAATCGGAATGACTTTGTTCATCGCGCACCTCGTCGGTTTTGTTGGCCCTGCCTAGACCGGACTGCCCGCCACCCCTATGATCGCGATCATATGGTCCCGGATTGGCCCACGATTTCCGCCTGCGCTCCTGTCATCGCCGCGCTTCCGCGTGAAGCGCGTGCGGCTGCCCGCATGTTGCGGCTTGCCGCCGGCCAGACCCTGTTCCGCAGCGGCGAACCGCCGGCGAAAATGTTTGTGGTGATCGGCGGCGAGCTGCGGCTGGTGCGGGTCTCACCCGCCGGGCAACAGATCGTACTGCAACGCGCGCGCAGCGGCTTTATCGCCGAGGCGAGCCTGTATCAACCGGCCTATCATTGCGATGCCATCGCCGCGCGACATTCCGAACTCCTCGCCCTGCCCCGAAAGAGTGTGATTCAGGCCCTGACGACGCCTGCCTTTCGTAACGCGCTGTTTGCGCAGATGGCCGACGAATTGCGCCGCCTGCGCACGCTCAACGAACGACTCGGCCTGAAGACCGCGCGCGAACGCATTCTCCATTATCTGGAGACCGAAGGCCGCGATGGGCGTCTTGAATTGCAACAGACGCGCAAGGCCTGGGCGGAGGAACTCGGGCTGACGCATGAAGCGCTCTATCGCGCGTTGTCGGCATTGAAAGAGGCGCGGGTGATCTCAATCGACGGGGAGAGGATTGCGCTTGGTCCTGCGGCGCGGCGTTGATTTCGCGTGCGATATCAGCGCGGACACATCAGCGCGTGAAATGCCCGACCATCTCCACATGCGCGGTATGCTTGAACTGGTCGACGGGCGTGACGCCGCGCAAGGAATATCCGCCATCCACGAGGATGCGCGCATCGCGCACAAAGGTCGCTGGATTGCAGGACACGGCAATCACATTGCGGCAGGACGAGCGCGCGATCTCGCGCGCCTGTGCTTCGGCGCCCTGTCGCGGCGGATCGAAGACGAGTGCATCGAAAGCGGCCATTTCCTGAAACGTGACCGGATAGCGGAACAGGTCGCGGCGGGTAGCCGTAAGCGGTTTCAGCCCCGGCGTCGCCCTGGCGGCGGCGGCGAGCGCATCGATGGCTTTCTGGGCGCTGTCGAAGGCCGACACCCGCGCTGTCTCCGCAAGCCGGAGCGCAAATGGCCCAAGGCCGCAAAACAGATCGGCGATGACTTTCGCCTTGCCGGCCAGGGCGATCACCTGTTCGGCCAGCACCTGCTCGCCCTTCTCGGTGGCTTGCAGAAAAGGTCCTGGCGGCAGGGTCACCTGCGCCTTGCCCATCTTCACAAACGGCTGCGCCACCTGTGTGACGAATTCGCCATGCCGGGTGATCCGCGCGATACGGAATTGCGAGGCCACTTTGGCAAGGGCCGTGAGTTGCTTCGTTTTCAGCGGACCGGAGCCGCGCACATCGATATCGAGCCCGTTTGGCGTCCCGGTGGCGTGGATGTCGAGTGGCTTGTCCCAGGGCGCAAGGGCCTCGGCAACCGACCATCCCGCCTCGATCGCATGGTCGAGCGAAGGCGCCAGCACCGGGCAGCGATCGATGGGCACGATCACATGCGCGCGCAAAGCCGAAAAGCCGACTTCGACGATCTCCCTGGTGCCGCGGCGCGCATGCAGGACGATGCGGCGGCGGCCCTGCCCGTGTGCGTCGATCAGCTCAGCCACCGGCACATCCAGTCCGGCCTGTGTCAGCGCGGTCACCACGAGGTCACGCTTCCATTGCGCGTAAGGCTCCGCCGCCCAGTGCTGGATGGCGCATCCGCCGCACAATCCGAAATGCGGACAGAATGGCGCGATGCGGTCCGGCGACGGCGTGACGACGCGGATCAGATGGCGGCGATCGGGATGGCCCTGCACGGCATCCGCATCCACCTCTTCGCCGGGCAGCGCATAGGGCACAAAAACCGGTGCCTCCGCCGGATGCGCGATCCCGTCCCCGCGATGTCCGATCGCGTCGATTTTCAGCCGTTCGACCATGCGGCTCTCTTGCCCGGCTTTGGTGCCGGACCGCAAGGCTTAGGGCGGGACAGTCTTACAATGGCGAGGGCGTGTCCGGCATATACCCGCGCATCGTCAGGCGATGAAACCGCAGGATCAGCATCAGGGCATAGAGGATCAGTCCGACCGACAGTCCGACCCATACGCCGATGGCGCCCAGGCCCAGCGTGAAACCGAATCCGTAGGAGGCCGGAAAGCCGATCATCCAGAAGCACAGCGCCGCAAACAGAAGCGGGATGCGTGTATCGTTCAGGCCGCGCAGGGCACCCGCTGCAATCGTCTGCACGCCGTCGGCAATGAAGAAGGTCGAGCAGACCACAAGCAGGGTCGATGCCAGTGCAGCCGTTGCCGCGGCATCGTTCTTGGCGCTGCCAAGGAAAATGCCGGGCAAAAGATCGCGGGTCGCGACAACGATCAACGTCATCACGGTCATGAAACCGATGCCAAGCGCAATGGCGGTGAAGCCCGCAAGCCGCGTTCCATAAGAATCCCTGCGGCCGACCGCATGTCCGACACGCACCGTGGCCGCCATCGAAATGCCGAACGGCACCATGAACAGCACCGAGGCGATGGTCAGCGCAATCTGGTGCGCCGCAAGGGCGCTGGTGCCGATCCATCCCATCAGGATGCCGGCGGCAGCGAACACACCATATTCAAGCGAATACGTCGCCGAGATCGGGGTGCCGATCACCAGCAGCCGCCGGAACAGCGGCCAGTCCGGACGCCAGACGCGGCCCAGCACCTGATACTTTTTGAACGGGCGCATCGCATAGCAGACCCAGATGCCGGCCGCGCACATGCCGAGATTGACGATGGTGGTCGCCAGGCCCGCGCCCAGCAGATCGAGTTCGGGCAAGCCGAATGCGCCATAGATCAACCCATAGGCGAGCAAGGCATTGGCCGGGATGGCAGCGAGTGTGATCCACAGACCGGGCTCCGGCCGGTTCACAGCGCCCATGAAGCCGCGCAGGCAAATGAACCACCAGGCCGGCAGCATGCTCCAGACAAGGCCATAGAGGTAACGCGACGCGAGCGCCGCCGATTCCGGCGCCTGCCCCAGCGCCAGCAATATGTCCTCGCCGATGAACAGAAGCCCGCTGAGCGGTACGCCAAGAAGCGTCGCCGCCCACAACCCGACCCGCAAGGCGCGGCGCACCATGCGCGGGTCGCGCGCGCCGAAAGCCTGCGCCGCCAATGGCGCGACCGCCGAGACTAGGCCCATGCCCATCACGAATGCCGCGAAAAGCACCGCATGCGCCAGCGCCGAGGCCGCCACGACGTGGTCGCCGAGCCGCCCCAACAGAGCCAGATCGGTCGTCATCATGGCGATCTGACCGAGTTGCGTCAACGCGATCGGCACCGCCAGGCGAAGCGTTTCCATGAACTCGACGCGCCAGCGCGGCTCGGCAGTCGGGGCCTCGAGGCCGGGGGACAGGGCGGTTTGCATGGTCATCGGTTTGGCCTACAGGCTCCCGGAGCACAATGCGGGCTTGCGGAGCAGCCTTTGGCGGAGGCATGTGAAGGGGGCGTGACTGGTGCTAATAGATTGGTAAAAGTGTTGGAATTCCGCCCTCGCCCATTCTTTGTGGTGATGGCTCCGATGAACGGCGGCGATTGACGATTCGGTTGTGGCGCCCGACCCCGGCGCTTCAGCCCCGAAAGGGTTCGGGCGGAGTTGACAGGTCTTATGGACCGTATTGTATTGGCGCTGCGTACCTTCTTCCGGGTTGCGCTGCCGTTCTTCCGGTCCGAAGAGCGTTGGCCGGCGCGCCTTTTGCTGGCCGCGGTCATCGTGTCCGAGCTTGCACTGGTCTATGTGGCCGTGTCGGTCATCAACTGGAATGCGCGTTTCTTCAACGCCATCGAACGCCGCGACTGGGACGCCTTCTACGCTGAATTGTTTGTATTCGCCTTCATCGTGCTGGGCGCGGTGCTGGCCGGCTCCGCGCAATATTTCTTCGGCCAGACACTGCAGATCCGCTGGCGGCGCTGGCTGACCGCCTCCTATGTCTCGCGCTGGATGGCGGACGGGCGGCATTACCGCGTGCGTGTGGTGGCGCCGCAGGTCGACAACATTCATCTGCGCATCGCCAACGACGTCTATCTCTTCATCCAGCGCACGCTCGAACTGGGCACGGGCCTGCTCGGCAGCGTGGTGGCACTCGGCTCCTTTGCCTATATCCTGTGGGGATTGTCGGCGATCACGCCGATGCCCGGCATGGACGGCCTCATCATTCCCGGATGGCTGATCTGGGCGGCGCTGACCTATGCCGCCATCGGAACCCTCTTCGCGCATCTGATCGGCTGGCGGCTTATTCCGCTGAACTTCAACCAGCAGCGCTTCGAATCCGATTTCCGGTTTGCGATCGTGCGCGCGGCCGATCATTCCGAACCGATTGCGCTGATGCAGGGCGAGCCGGTCGAGCGGGCCGAGCTCGGGCATCGCTTCGCCAATCTGGTGGCGAACTGGACGCGGCTTGTGGCGACGCAGACGCGGCTGGTCGGCTTCATCGGCGGCTATGCGCAGGCCTCGACCGTCGTTCCGGTCCTGATCGTCGCCCCCGCCTATCTGACCGGTGCGATCCCGCTTGGCTCGCTTATGCAGGCCGCGCTCGCTTTCGGCCGGGTCGAAGGCGCCTTCGCTTTCTGCATCGGCGCCTATGGCAAGATCGCCGAGTGGAAAGCGATGATGGACAGGCTCTCGCAATTCGAGGATGCGATGACTGCCGTCGACGCCAGCCGCGCGCAGCTGACCGGCATTATCGAGGTGTCGCATCATGGCGGTTTGGCGCTTGAGATCGACGGGCTGTCGGTGCGCCTTCCCGACGGCTCCGACATTGCCGGCCTGCCGCTGATGGCGCTGCAACCGGGCGACCGGGTGCTGGTGACCGGGCCGTCGGGGTCGGGCAAGTCGACGCTGTTCCGCGCCCTGACCGGCCTGTGGCCGAGTGGCTCCGGTAGGGTCGACTATCCGAATGCCGGCGATGTGCTGGTCATGCCGCAACGGCCATATTTCCCACTTGGAACGCTGCGGCGGGCCATCGCCTATCCGTTGCCCGACAGCCAGGTGAAGGATGCGCAGATCGCCGAAACGCTGTCGCTGGTCGGGCTGCCACATCTGGCGGACCGGCTCGACGAGGAGGCGGACTGGAGCGAACTGCTGTCCGGCGGCGAGCAGCAGCGGATCGGCATCGCCCGCGCGCTGTTGCGCAAGCCTTCGGTTCTGCTGTTCGACGAGCCGGTTGCCGCCCTTGCGGACATTCCCGGTCGCGACCTCTACCGGATCCTGCTCGACCGGCTGCCCGAAACCATCGTTCTGACCATCGACCGCCGGGAGGTGCTGCGCGATTTTCACGATACCGACATCGCGCTCGACCGTGGGGAGGTCAGCGTACTGACAAAATCCGCTCCCTTGGCAAGTCTTCCAGCTTAAGCTAGCGACAACAACCAATCGCGAGGAACGCGTTATGCTGCAAATGAATTACTGGACGGATAAGTGGGACCTGCACGAGGACGTGTGTCCCTGCGACGTGCATGTCAACGAGTGGGTGAAGGAGCAGGGTCTCACCAACAAGACCATCTTTCACTTCGGCACCGGCACGCACCATGTCGTGGGCATCGAACAGGCGCGCAACGGCTCCAACAATGCGGTGCTCGCGATCACGGCCTCGATCGAGGAATACGAAGCCTATATCAAGCTGGTCTCGACCGATTCAGGCGTCGCCAAGAATTACATCGCCTATTTCGGCGATATCTATCTGACCAATCCGCGGCTGTTGCCGGATTTCGATATCGTCACCATGGTCCATCTGTGCGAGTTCTTTTTCCCGAACACCGCCAGCAAGGAATATGGCGGCATGACGGACCGGCTTGTGCTCGACCTGTTCACCGACAAGACCAGGTCGGGCGGCTACCTGATTTTCTACAAGAACTCGATGGGCGCGGAAAAGACCGCCGCCATTCTGCCGGTCTGGGAAAAGGAAAAGCCGGTTGAGAAAGTCGCCGATTTCAAGACGCTGATCATCTACAGGAAGAAGTGACGGCACTCGTATCGTCGAACATGCGCTCATTCTGAGGTGGCTGCAAAACGGCCGTCTCAGGATGAGGCGGTAGAATTACTTCATGTCGAGCGGCTCGGTCCCCTTGGCCTTGCCGCCGGCATCCATGGTGATCTTGTCGACACGCGCCTCGGCGGCCTTGAGCAGATCCTCGCAGCGCCGCTTGAGCGCTTCGCCGCGCTCGTAGATCTCGACGGATTCCGCCAGCGGCACATCGCCCTTTTCAAGGCGCGTGATGATCGATTCGAGTTCGTCGATCGCACGCTCGAACGGCATGGTCTTGATGTCGGCGAAATCGTTGTCTGCCATGGATATTCCGATCAGGGTCGCAAGGGGTTGTGCCCCCTATATGGACGCTGTCACAGCGGAGCCAAACCTTTTTTAGCCGGTCTGGGCCCTGTCTGGGGACAGCCTCAATTGCCCCAGCGTTCCTGCCAGAGCCGCTCGCCGATAGTGCATGGCACACGCGGATTGGCGGCGGAGGCCGGCACCACCCGCGGCTCGGGGACGATGCCTGCGATTTCCAGCACCAGCTTGGTGCGGATCGCATTGATGAATTCGTCACGCTCGCGCACCGGCACGACAAAGGCGCCCGGCCCGCCGATGACGCAATCCTCGTAATATTCGTCGAGCAGTTCGATATCCATCGTCGAATAGCTCGGGCGCTTGAGCATGACAGGCAACCCGTTGATGGTGATACCGCGCGCCAGCACCTGATCGCGCGCCACGACCACAAGCTGCCCACTATTGTTGGCGCCATCCCCGGAAACGTCGATCACGCGCCGGATGCCGCGATAGCCACTGGTCTCGAACAATTGCGCACCGAACAACAGCGCACCCGAGATCGAGGTGCGGGCCGCGCGGCGCAGCGGCGCCTGCGCGATTTCGCTGGCGACGGAATCCGCGCTTTCCGGACCTTCGATCAGCCGCCAGGGGACGACCACGCGCTGCTCGCCTGCCCCCGCCCATTCGAAATAGGTGACGGCGATCTTGCCGTGGATGCCTTCGCGCAGAACGTTGAGGAATTCACGCGAGGTCAGTGCGCGGCTGTATCCCTCCCGCTGCAGCGCCAGTTCTTCCGGATCCATCGAATAGGAGATGTCGACCGCCAGAACGAGTTCCACATCCACGGGGACCGGTCCGCTGTCGTAGGATTTCGGCGCTGCTTGGGCCGCCGGGATCGCCTGACCGAGGATCAGTGCAACAGCAGTGACAAGGCTGCAAAGCAGGACACGACCTCTGCCCATTCCCGATGCCTCCGTTCGTTGCCCTAAAGCGGGACGAACGAGGATGCTGGCATGCGGGAGCAACCGAGGAAAGCTGACAGATTCAGCTGTCGACAGCCTCTGTGGACACGATTTCGATACCGAAGCCGCCGAGCCCAACATAGGTGAGCTTCTTGGACGTCACCAGGCGAATCGAGGAGATGCCGAGATCCTTCAGGATCTGTGCGCCGAGCCCGATTTCGCGCCATTGCCTGATGCGGGCTGCTTCCGATTCGGTCTCACCGTCGCGGGGAATGGCGTTGACCGGGACACCTGCGGTTCCGTCGCGCAGATAAACGATGACACCGCGTCCGTCCGCTTTGAACCGCGACAGCACCGTATTGATCGTCTTCGCACCCTCGAACACGTCGCCGATGATGTCGGCCCTGTGCAGCCGCGTCAGCACATCGCGGCCGTCGCCGATCCGGCCATAGACGAAGGCCATGTGATGCTGCTCATCGAAAGGCGTGACATAGGCATAGCCCTGCAGCGTTCCGATCGAAGATGCGACCGGGAATTCCCCGACCCGCTCCACCAGTTTCTCGCGCGACTGGCGATAGGCAATGAGGTCGGCGATTGAAACGCTTTTCAGAGAGAATTTCTGTGCGAACGCTGTCACCTGCGCACCGCGCATGACACTTCCATCGTCGTTCATCAGTTCGGCCAGCACGCCGACCGCCGGCAGTCCCGCAAGCTTGCACATATCGATACAGGCTTCGGTATGACCGGACCGCATCAACACACCACCGTCACGGCCGACCAGCGGAAATACATGGCCGGGGCGCACAAAATCGGTGGCACCGCTATTGCCGTTGGCGAGAGCGCGCACGGTGTTGGTGCGCTCTTCAGCAGAGATACCTGTCGTCAATCCGTGCTTCACATCAACGGAGACGGTGAAGGCCGTGCCGAGTGGCGCATCGTTGCGCGACACCATCGGATCGAGATGGAACCGCTTGGCGTCGTCGGATGATAGCGGCGCGCAGACGATGCCGGATGTATGGCGGATGATGAATCCCATCTTTTCAGGCGTGCAAAGCGACGCGGCGACGAACAGATCGCCTTCATTCTCGCGGTCGTCATCGTCGGTGACGACCACGATCTCGCCCTTGGCAAAGGCGGCCAGCGCTTCTTCGATCCGCAGATAATTGTCAGTCATGGAAACCTTTTACTTCTCCGGTTCAGCCGGAAATGGCCAAGATGGCGCCGTGCCCACCTGACCGCGATGACGCAGATAATGATCGGCCAGCACGCAGGCCATCATGGCCTCCGCGACCGGGACCGCGCGAATGCCGACGCAGGGATCGTGACGGCCCTTGGTGACGATGTCGGCATCGTGCCCGTGGCGATTGACCGTACGGCGTGGCTGCAGGATCGACGACGTCGGCTTCACGGCAAACCGCGCCACGACAGGCTGCCCGGTCGAAATGCCGCCCAGGATGCCACCGGCATGATTGGACAGGAAGACCGGCTTTCCGTCATTGCCGATGCGCATCTCGTCCGCATTGTCCTCACCGGACAGCAAAGCGGCCGCGAAACCGTCGCCGATCTCGACGCCCTTGACGGCATTGATGCTCATCAACGCGGCCGCGAGGTCAGCATCGAGCTTGCCGTAAACGGGCGCGCCGAGGCCGGCAGGAACATTCTCGGCCACTACTTCAACGATGGCGCCCGCTGACGAGCCAGACTTGCGTACGCCATCCAGATAATCCGCCCAGAGAGACGCGGCCTGCGCATCGGGCGAAAAGAACGGATTACGGGCAATTTCATTCCAGTCCCAGCGCGCACGATCCACCTTGTGCGGACCGATCTGGATCAGCGCTGCGCGGACGCTCAGGCCCGGCACGACCTTGCGCGCAATCGCGCCGGCTGCGACGCGTGCCGCAGTCTCGCGCGCCGATGCACGCCCGCCGCCGCGATAATCGTGCAGACCGTATTTGACGTCGTAGGTGTAACCGGCGTGTCCCGGCCGGTACTTGTCCTTGATGTCGGAATAATCCCTGGAGCGCTGGTCGACATTCTCGATCAGCAGCGCGATCGGCGTGCCGGTGGTGACATTCTGTCCGCTGGCGGGATCGGCGAAGACACCGGACAGGATCTTCACCTGGTCCGGCTCCTGGCGCTGTGTGGTGAAGCGCGACTGACCGGGTCTGCGGCGGTCGAGATCTGACTGGATTTCTGCGGCCGTCAAGGGAAGCCGCGGCGGGCACCCGTCGACCACGCAGCCGAGCGCCGGCCCATGGCTTTCGCCGAAGGTCGTGACGCGGAAGAGGTGGCCGAAAGTGTTGAAGGACATGGCGGTTTTTCGATGCGGCGGTGTGGTAGCCCGCACGCTGCGGCGGGTCAAATGGGTACCCGGCGGACGATGTTTCGTGCGCGCCGGAAGCGGCCGAGCGCCATTCCGAGCGCCCGTTCACACCGCAGTGAATGCGCATTCATGGCCCTGAACGCGGATTAATGGCAAACTGAATACCTATTAAGTTACTGAAATATATAGACTTTTTTTGTTTTTCCGATTGAAGCAGGACACGAATTCTGCATGATGTCGCCATCGGTAGAGGGGGAGACGCGCCGCGGTGGGCTTTCAGGCAATCCGGGACGCAGCAACCGACGCATACCGCCAGCACCCTTAGAGGACACACACATGCGTAAATTGATCGCCATCATTGCCGCGATCGGTTTCATCGGCACCACCACTGTTGCGCCGGTGATTGCGGCTCCAGCGGCCCACGGCATCGTCAAGAGCGACGACCTGTCGGCTGCGAAGAAGAAGGCCAAGAAGAAAGCCAAGAAGGCGGAAGTGACCGCCATCGAGCTTTCTGCGGCCAAGAAGAAGGCCAAGGCACCGAAGAAGGCGAAGAAGAAGGCCAAGAAGGCCGAACTGAGCGCCACCGACATCTCC
>JAEVZN010000211.1 GCA_023392205.1 Pseudomonadota bacterium | reverse complement strand
ATTGCGCTCCGTTATTGGCAGCGTATTTGCGCAAGGCTTCCGAATTGGCGATGGCGTTCTTCCAGACCATGTCGATGGTTTCACGCACATTGGCCGGCACGTCCTTGTGCACGAAGATCCCGAAATAATTGGCGTCTGGCTTGAAGCCTTCCACCGATGCCGTAACCGGCGGAATGGTGCCGTAGCCTTCCAGTTCGAGCGGCTTGTCGGAAAGAACGGCGAGCGGGCGGATGCGTTTGGCGCGGATCATCGCGGCCTGTTCGACGGCCAGTTGCGTGGTGGCCTCGGTTTCGCCAGCCACCGTTGCGTTCACCGCCGGATTGCCGCCGTCATAGCTCACATGCTTGTAGGTGAGGCCGAGCGCGCGGGTGAAGGCTTCGACTGCGGCATGGCCGGACGAGTTGATGCCGGCAGTCGCGACCGACACACCGTTCGGCTTGTCCTTCATCGCTTTCACGAGGTCCTGCGGCGATTTGTAGGGCGTGTTCGGGTTCACACCGAGAACCGAGACATTGACCACGCTGAGATACAGCCGCCAATCGGAGATCTTCGTATCGAGCAGGCCGCTCACCGCATAGGTGCCGATGTCCTTGGCGGCACCCGCGGTCCAGGTATAGCCGTCCTTGGCCGCATCCATGGCGCTCTTGGTGCCGATCGAGCCGGACGCGCCACCCTGGTTCACGATGACGACTTTCTGACCGAGTGCCTTTTCGATTTCGATTGCGGCCACACGAGTGACCTGATCGGTCGAACCGCCGGCCGCCCAGGGCACGATGATGGTTATCGGCCGCTCCGGCTTCCACGGATAGGTCTGTGCGGATGCGGTCGCGGTACCGGCGCCGGCCAGAATGGCAGCCGCAATTAGGGCCTTGGTACGTAACATTGCCTGTCCTCCCGAACGTGGCTTTTGTCCGGCTTGTTGCCGGTGTTGTTTGCGTATTGGACCGAAGTTGCTTCGCGCCAGACCGTTTGTGAGGGGCCGGGCGCTAAGTAACCGTCTGGTTACAAATGCACCATGTCATGGCGGAAACCGTCAAGAGGGAAGGCGGGGGTGACGGCAAGGATTTTGTCGGGGACACCCTGCCTGAGCTGGGCCGGCCGGCGGTGCCGTCGGGTCAGGGCCGCAGATAGCCCAGCACCACGTCCTCGATATGCCGCCCGCGTTCGGCGAGGGCATCCTCGTCTGTGAGGTCGCGGGCGAAGATCGTTGATAGCGTATAGCGGTTCGACAGGTAGAAAAATCCGAGCGACGCGATCGACACGTAGAGATGCACCGGATCGACGCCGGCCCGGAAGTCGCCCGTGCGCATGCCGCGCTCCAGCAATTGGGTGATGATGCCAAGCAGTGGCGAATGCATGTCACGAATCTTGTCCGAGGTCTTGAGATACTGCGCGCGGTGCAGGTTCTCGGTGCCGAGCAGGCTCAGGAATTCGGGGTGATCGATGAAATAGCGCCAGGTGAACGCCACGAGCTGGCGCATGGCATCGACCGGATCGCGTTCGGTCAGGTGCAGTGAGATTTCCGCCTCGCGGATATCGCCATAGATGGCTTCGAGGACGGCGAGATAGAGCCCGCTCTTGTCGCGAAAATAATAATAGATCATCCGCTTGTTGACGCCCGAGCGGCGCGCAATCTCGTCGACGCGGGCGCCGTTCAGGCCGTGTGCGGAGAATTCGTCGGTGGCCGCGGCAAGAATCGCCGCGCGCGTACGCTCCGGGTCGCGCTCGCCGGAAAGGCGGCGCGGCGCTTTGTCTTTAGGTACGGGGGCGTCCATCAAGGGGCACCTCCGGTCACGTGTTTGCGCAGTTCCAGCTTGGCGATGGTCTCCCGATGCACCTCGTCGGGTCCGTCGAGGATACGGATGGAACGGGCGCGCGCATAGGCATAGGCGAGATGAAAATCCTGCGACAGCCCGCCCGCCCCGCAGACCTGGATGGCGCGGTCCACGACCTTCTGCGCCATGTTCGGCGCCACCACCTTGATCATGGCAATCTCGGCGCGCGCCGCCTTCGTCCCAACCTCGTCGATCATCCGCGCCGCATGCAATGTCAGCAGCCGCGCCTGGTCGATCTCCATGCGCGATTCCGCGATCCAGTGCCGCGTGACGCCCTGATCGGCAATCGGCTTGGCGAAGGCATTGCGGTTGAGTGCGCGCTGGCACAGCGTCTCCAGTGCCCGCTCGGCAAGCCCGATGGTGCGCATGCAATGATGGATACGGCCGGGTCCGAGCCGGCCTTGCGCGATCTCGAAGCCGCGGCCTTCGCCGAGCAGGATGTTGGACATCGGCACCCGCACATTATCGAACAGGACTTCGGCATGGCCATGCGGGGCATCGTCATAGCCGAACACCGAGAGCGGCCGGATCACCTTGACGCCCGGCATATCCATCGGCACCAGCACCATCGACTGCTGCTTGTGCGCGGGGGCGTCCGGATCGGTCCGGCCCATGACGATGGCGATCTTCGCGCGCTTGTCCGGTGCACCGGTGGTCCACCATTTACGGCCGTTGATGACGTAGCTGTCGCCGTCGCGCCGGATTTCGGTGCGGATGTTGGTGGCGTCGGAGGAGGCGATATCCGGCTCGGTCATTGCAAAGCAGGAGCGGATCTCGCCCGCCATCAGGGCGGGAAGCCATTGCGCCTTCTGCGCCTCGGTCCCGTACAGGATCAGCGTCTCCATATTGCCGGTATCGGGCGCGGAGCAATTGAAGGTCTCCGGCCCGAGCGGTGAGCGGCCCATGATCTCGCAGAGCGGTGCGTAATCGAGATTGCTCAGACCGTCGGCATAATGTTTTTTCGGTCGCCACAGATTCCACAGGCCGGCCGCCTTGGCCTTGGCCTTGAGATCGGCCGTGACCGGCAATTCGTTCCACCGGTCTTTCGCCTCCGCAAGCTCACGCGCGAACACAGCTTCCGCCGGATAGACATGCGACTCCATGAATGCCGTCAGCCGCGTCGCAATCTCCTGCGTATGCGGCGAAGACGGCGTGAGCATGGTCAGTCGTCCTTGCCGAGCGAGCCGAAGCCGCGCCCTTCATTGGCGAGCCGGTCGAGCAGCGGCGCAGGCGCCAGCTTTTCGTCGCCTGTGAGATTCGCAAAGTCCTTCAGCCGGTCGCGGATATAGGGCAGGCCGACCTGATCGGCATGATACATCAGCCCGCCGCGCCAGACCGGGAAGCCATAGCCATAGACCCAGATCACGTCGATATCGCCGGGCCGCTGCGCGATGCCTTCTTCGAGGATGCGCGCGCCTTCGTTGATCATCGGGAACAGCAGGCGCTCGGTGATCTCCTCGCGGCTGAGGGCGCGCCGCGTGATGCCGAGCCGCTGCGACGTCGCAACGATCAGCGCCTCGACCTCCGGATCGGGTTTCGAGCTGCGCGAGCCCGCCTCGTAGAGGTAAAAACCCTTGCCGGTCTTCTGGCCGAAGCGTCCCATCTCGCAGAGCTGATCGGCTATCTCGGCGCGCGCCCCTTGAGCCTTGCGCATGCGCCAGGAGATATCGAGGCCGGCGAGATCACTGACGCCGAATGGCCCGAGCGGGAAGCCGAATGCTGTCAATGCGCCGTCGACATCCTGCGGCAGCGCGCCTTCGAGCAGCAGCCGCTCGGCTTCGGTCGAGCGCACGCGCAGGATGCGGTTGCCGACAAAGCCGTGGCAGACGCCGACCACCACCGGCACCTTGCCGATCTTGCGCGCCACCGAAATTGCCGTTGCCAGTATTTCCGGCTTGGTATCTTCGCCACGCACGATTTCCAGAAGCCGCATGATATTGGCGGGGCTGAAGAAGTGCAGGCCCAGCACCGCATCGGGCCGTCCAGTGAAATGAGCGATTTCGTTCACATCGAGATAGGAGGTATTGGTCGCGAGGATTGCGCCGTCCTTGGCTGCCGCATCGAGCTTGCCGAACACTTCGCGCTTGACGCCCATATCCTCGAACACCGCCTCGATGACGATGTCCGCATCCTTCACCGCACCGATATCGGTGGTGCCGTGGATCATGCCGATACGGGTTTCGACGTCCTCCGCGCTCAGCGCGCCGCGTTTCGCGGAAGCCTGATAATTCTTCGACACGATATCGAGACCGCGCTTGAGCGCCTCGTCGCCGGTCTCCACGATGGAGACCGGGATGCCGGCATTGGCAAAGCACATGGCGATGCCGCCGCCCATGGTGCCGGCCCCGATCACGGCGGCCCGTCCGATCTCCTGCGGCTTCACGCCCTTGGGAAGATCGGCCACCTTGGCGGCCTCGCGCTCGGCAAAGAAGATATGCCGCTGCGCTTTCGACTGGTCGCCATTTTTTAGGTCGATGAACGTGTCGCGCTCGCGGATGAGCGCCTCCGCCACCGGCACATCGAGTGTCCAGCGCAACGCCGCAATGGCCTTGGCCGGGGCATGCAAGCCGCGCGCTCGCTTGGCATAGGGCGCGGCCAGTTCGTCGAACTTTTCCGGATGGGCGCGCAGATCGTCGAGTTTGTCGTCCCGGTCGCGGGCGCGCACAAGCGGCCGCTTTTCGGCAATCGCCTTGCGCGCGAACGCGATCGCAGCCTGCTCCACGTCGCCCGCGGCGATCTCGTCGACGAGCCCCAGTTGCAGCGCTTCGTCGGCACCGATGGGATCGCCGGTCAGGATCATCGCCATCGCCTTGTCCATGCCGATCAGACGCGGCAGGCGTTGGGTGCCGCCGGCCCCCGGCATAAGGCCGAGCTTGATTTCCGGCAGGCCGAGTTTGGTCCCCGCCGCCGCCACACGGAAATGGCAGCCGAGCGCGATTTCGAGGCCGCCGCCGAGCGGCGTCCCGTGTAGCGCCGCCACTATGGGCTTTTGCATCGCGTCCAGCGTTTCGATCACGTCGATGGTGGTGGGCGTGGTCGGCGGCTTGTTGAATTCGGTAATGTCCGCGCCCGCAATGAAGGTGCGGCCGGCGGCCGCAATCACCACAGCCTCGACGTCGGCATCGTCGCGCGCGCGGTCGAGCGCCTCGGTCAGCCCTTTGCGCATGGCATGGTTCAGCGCATTGACGGGCGGATGGTTGACGGTGATGACCGCGACCGGCCCTTCGCGACGAAACTCGACCACTTCCGGCACAATGACTCCCTTGATGCGACTTGCGATGACATGACCGCCATCGCCGTGCGGCAGCGCGGCACGGCAAGAGCGGGTGGCGGCGCCTGGATTGGCCTGCGCCATGGCCCGTCCTGCATCCCGAAAGGACAGGACGGCCACAGGCCGCATGTTTATGAAGGGGGGCAGACAGTGTCAAACAGACCCGCCACCCGCAAATGCGCGGAGATAGTCATTGCCGCGGCGCGCTTGCCATGCATGATCGCCCGCCTTTGCAGGTCACTTTTTGAACGTCACATCAGGAGGCTCCGTGCCCTCAGTTCTCGACACGATCCGGATGGAGGTTGCACTCGGCAACCGCATCCTCGCCAACGAAGGCATCCTCGATGCCTTCGGCCATGTCAGCATCCGCCATCCGGACAAGCCGGATCGCTATTTCCTGTCGCGGTCGCGCTCTCCGGAACTGGTCGAACCCGCCGACGTGCTGGAATACGACCTCGATTCCAATCCGGTGAAGTCGACCAAGGACCGGCTTTACGCGGAGCGGGTGATCCACGGCGAAATCTACAAGGCGCGTCCGGATGTGAATGCGGTGGTGCATCACCACGCGCCGGCCATGATGCCGTTCTGCATCGCCGGGACCGAATTGCTGCCGGTCATGCATCTCGGCGCCATTGTCGGACACAAGGTTCCATTCTGGGACCAATATGACGATTTCGGCGATACCAATCTGCTGCTGGTCAAGCCGGAAGAGGGGGCTTCGCTTGCCCGCGCACTCGGAGATGCGCCGTTGGTGCTGATGAAGGCGCACGGAGCGACCGTGGTCGGATCGACGGTGCAGGAACTGGTTTTCCGCACGATCTATTCCTGCCGCAATGCCGAATATCAGTTTCTTGCCTCCATGCTGGGCAAGGTGACCACATTGCGGCCGGGCGAGGTCGACAAATCCATGCAGATCAGCGCCATGCCGACGTCAAGTTTCAGGACGTGGGAATACTGGACAAGGCGGCTGGAAAAATCCGGCGGCGGATTGCGCGCGACCGGGCGCGGCAAAAAGCGGGTTGGCTCAGCATCCAAGCGTGCTAGCGTCGCCCGCACGACGGCAACCAAGACATCGAACAAGACATCGAAGAAAGCCAAAGGGAGAAAACGATGATGCCAATAAAATCGCTGCTCGGAGCGGCGGTTCTGACACTGGGGCTGGCTGCGCCTGCCACGGCGCAGGATCAGCTCAAGATCGCCATCGGCCAGATCAACAACTGGGAGAACCAGGCCCCGACGCTCGGTCAGGACGCAGGCATATTTGCCAAGCACAATCTCAAGATCGAGGCGGTCGGCACACAGGGTGCTGGAGAAACCATCCAGGCGGTGATTTCCGGCTCTGCCGATCTCGGCGCCGGGGTGGGTGTTGCCGGCGTAATGCGCGCGTTTTCAAAGGGTGCGCCGGTGCGCATCCTGCTGCCGGCTTTTACCGGCACCGGTGATCTCTACTGGTATGTGAAAGCCGATTCGCCGATCAAGTCGGTGAAGGACATCACCGACAAGCACACCATTTCCTACTCGACCTCGGGTTCCTCGACCCACAATCTGGTGCTCGCCTTCGTGCAGGAACTCGGCTTGAAAGCCAAGCCGACGGCGACCGGTGGCCCTCCCGGCACACTGACCTCCGTGATGAGCGGGCAGATCGATATCGGCTGGGCGGCCCCGCCTTTCGGTGTGAAGGAACTTAAGGAGGGCAAGATCCGCATCGTGGTGCGCGGCTCCGACGTGCCCTCGCTTAGGGGCCAGACGGTTCGCACGATCATCGTCAATGCCGACGCCCTGAAGAACAAGAAAGACGCAATCATGCGTTTCGTGAAGGCGTATCGCGAGACGGCCGACTGGATGTATTCCGATCCCAAGGCCCTTTCGATGTATGCCCAGAAGATCAAGGCCGACGAGGCGATGCTGAAGGAATCGCTGGCTGAATTCCATCCGAAGGAGGCCATGCAGACCGACAAGATGGCCGATATCGAGGGCGCGGTGTCCGATGCCGTGAAGCTGAAATTCCTCGACAAGCCGCTCACCCAGGAGCAACTGTCGGAATTGCTGCAGATCCCTCCGCGCTAAGCGACGGGTTATCGACAAAGATGCGGGCCGGCCGGATGGCTGGCCCGCTTTATGCATGACGAGATGCATGAAGAGGGTGACAAGCCGAAGTTGTCGCGAGGATGCAATTGCCCTCCGTAATCCCCTCTGATCACAGTCGCCCGGAAAGCTGGAAATCCTGGAGCACTGCACCGGTGCGCGGCGACCGTATCGCGTTCTGGTCTGACGTTGTTGTGCGCGGGGTCATCAACTCCGAAATGGAGCCGCTGAGTGTTGGCCGCTTCGACGGAGAATTGTGGAGCCGCACAAGCGGCGCCTTCCGGTTCGTGAATTTCCGAACGCGCGAACACGCCATCAGCCGCACCGTCTCGCAAACTCGCGGCCACGACGGGCATGTGATGATCGGCCTGCAATGCCGTGGCGTCTCGCTGATCGAACAGGCTGGCAATCGGTTGCGGCTTGAGGCGGGGCAGATCGCGATCCTGGACAGCAATGAGCCGTTCAATCTGCGGTTTCCGCAAACGGTGGAGCGGCGGCTCGTGCTGGTGCCGCGCGCACGCTTTGCGGCGCTGAGCGGAACGGATGTCGGTGGCAGCGGTCCACGCGCGCTCGATGCGCGAACCGGATCGGGACTGGCCGCACGACAACTGATCGACATCCTGAGCGACACCGACCGTCAGGAATGCGAAGCCGCGTGTGCCGACCTTGTGGACGGTCTCTTATACGCTGTCGCCGGTGCGATGGATCCCGACCGCGCACAGACCCGCGATGCAAACCGGCAGATGGCGCGCGTCCGGCTGGCGATGCGCGACCTGCTCGGCAATGCCGGCACAGGCGTGCAAGAGGTAGCATTACACGCGGGGTTATCGGTGCGAAGCTTGCACCGCCTCTTCGCGTCACGCGGCAATACGTTCTCGCGCAGCCTGCAAATCATGCGGCTGGAGAATGCCCATGACCTGCTCGCGTCAGGCCGGGCGCATACGCTGACCGAGATTGCCTTCATGAGCGGATTTTCCGACCTCGCCCATTTTTCGCGCAGTTTCCGGGCCCGCTACGGCATGACGCCCAGCGCCGCACGCGCCATTTTGGCACGCTGAGACAAGCGGCCTCACACAGGCATAGCTTAGCCTCGTGCGACAATTGCGGCCGGCGCGAAATTCCGGTCGCTCGTACCACAGGTTGAGCGTGACACAGACTTTCCAGAAGGCCGTCGTCGAACGGCTTGGCGCGGATGCCATCGCGTCCGATCCCGAAACCTGCGCCGCTTACGGGCAGCACACCTTGCCCGGCGCAGATCGCCTTCCCGATGCGGTGCTTTATCCGGACAGCACGGAAGCCGTGCAGGCCATCGTCGCGCTTGCGAACACCCATAAGGTGCCGCTGTTTCCGATCGGAATGGGCCGCAATCTCGGGCTCGGCTCGCGCGCGCCTATGCGGTCCGGCCAGGTGGTGATCGATCTCGGCCGTCGCATGAACAGGATCGTCGAGGTCAACGCCGATCTCGGATTCTGCGTAGTAGAGCCGGGCGTCACTTTCGACGCGCTCTATGCCGAACTGGAGCGGCAGGGCGGTGCGCTGATGATGTCGCCCACGGCCGGTCCGCCGGATGGCAGCGTGCTCGGCAATGCCATCGACAAGGGCGGCGGCAGCGGGCCTGCCGGCAACCACTTCGACAATATCTGCGGGATGGAAGTGGTGCTCGGCAATGGCGGTGTGATCCGCACCGGCGACGGGGGCCTCGATGCCGCGGAACACCCGAACTGGCATGTGACACGCTACAGTTTCGGGCCGGCCCTCGACGGTTTGTTCACGCAATCCAATTTCGGCATCGTCACCCGTGCCGGCATCTGGCTGCAGCGCAAGCCATCGAAGATCCGGTTGTTCTTCTTTGTGTTCCCGGACGACAATGACCTTGCTGAAATCATCGATCTGATCCGTCCTCTCAAGGCGTCCGGCGCCGTGCCGACGATGATCCGTGCGACCAACGATCTGTATCTCCTGTCCTCGCAGGAGCGCCATCCGCGCAGCGGCGAGAGGCCCTGTACCCCGCTCGATCCCGCGGAACGCAAGCGCCTGCAGGCCCACTACAAGTCCGGGGCATGGACTGTGTCCGGCGCGCTTTTTGGCGAAGACGACGCCGCTATTTCACGACAGATGGAGCGGGTGCGAAAGCATTTCGAAGCATTCGGCAAGGCTGTTTATATCGCCGACGAAGAGGCGCGGCAGATGCCGCATCTGCAGGCTGCGGTGAATTCCAATTCGGGGCGTCCGGCTGCCGGCGAACTCGGCATGCTGAAATGGCGGCCGGGCGAGGGCGCGATCTGGCTTACGCCCGGTGCGCCGATGATCGGCAGTGTGGTCAACGCATTGCAGCAGCAATGCCGTGCCATCGCC
>JAEVZN010000210.1 GCA_023392205.1 Pseudomonadota bacterium | reverse complement strand
GGCATAGCCGGCGCCGAAATCGTCCAGCGCGGTGATGAAGCCGAGCCGCTTATATTCGGCGATGATGCGCGCGATGTGTCCGGCATCGGCAATGCGTTCGTCCTCGGTGAATTCGAACATGATCCGGTTGGACGGAAAGCCGACGCGCCGCGCAGCCTCGAGCGAGGTGCGGATACAGGCCGCCGGTTCATAGACGGCATTGGGCATGAAATTGATCGACAGCCGCAGATCGTTGTCGTCGAACAGCTGGCCCGCCGCCTCGATCGCCTTGACGCGGCAGAGCTGGTCGAAGCGATAGCGGTTCTCGTCGGTGACCCGCGCAAGTATGCTGCCGGCGGATTCGCCGCCGGTGCCGCGCACCAGCGCCTCATGGCCCCAGATGCGTCCGGCTCCGATATCGACAATCGGCTGAAACGCCATCTCGAAATCGAATCCGAGCGGCAGGTCGTCGCGGCAGCCGTTGCAGGCCTGACGTTGTGTCATGATCGAAGCGCGTCTCTCTGTGTGTCGTGTTGACGCTATGCGCTGCAGATTTCCAACCTGTTAACCCGTTGTCTCGGAACCGAATGGAACCCGAACATGCGTGAACCGAACTTCGCCCTCGACACCGATTCCGACGGCATCTGCGTGGTGACATGGAACTCTGCCGGCCGCGCGATGAATGTCATCGACATGGCGGTGATCGCGGAATTGGCCGATCTCGTGGAGACAACCAGCGCCGACGATAAGGTGAAGGGCGTCGTCATCACCTCGGGCAAGGACACCTTCAGCGCCGGGGCCGACCTGACCCTGCTCAATTCGCTGTCGGGAACTTTCGCGGAGATGGCGCGCAATCAGGGACAGGAAGCCGCTGCCAAACGCCTGTTCGAGGAAAGCCGCAAGCTCTCGCAACTCTACCGGCGGATCGAGACCTGCGGCAAGCCGTGGGTGGCGGCGATCAACGGCACCGCTTTGGGTGGCGGTTTCGAACTGGCGCTCGCCTGCCATCATCGCGTGGCGTCAGACAGCGACAAGACGCGCGTCGGCTTGCCCGAAGTGAAGGTCGGGCTGTTTCCCGGCGCGGGCGGTACGACGAGGCTGTCGCGCATGATGATGCCGGGCGATGCCTTGCAGTTTCTGCTCAAGGGCGAGCAGCTTCGCGTCGCGCGTGCCAGGGGCATGAAGCTGATCGACAATGTGGTGCCGGCGGGCGAACTGATCGGCGCCGCGAAGGAATGGATCAAGGCCGGCGGAAGCCCCGTGAAGCCCTGGGACGTGAAGGGCTTCAAGAATCCGGGCGGACTTGTCTGGTCGCGCGCGGGCATGATGACCTTCATGCCGGCCAATGCGATCTATAGGCGCGAGACCTACGACAATTATCCGGCCGCGCGGGCCATGTTGCAGGTGGTGTTCGACGGCCTGCAATTGCCGTTCGATCTCGCCTTGCAGGTGGAATCGCGCCATTTCGCGCATATTCTGCAAAACAAGGAAGCAGCGGCGATGATCCGTACGCTGTTCGTATCGATGGGCGAACTCAACAAGGGCGCGCGCCGCCCCGCCGATGTCCCGCAGGGCAAGCTGAAGAAAGTCGGTATCATCGGTGCGGGATTCATGGGCGCAGGGATCGCGTATGTCGCAGCGCAGGCCGGGCTGGACGTGGTGCTGATCGATCGCGACCAGGACGCAGCCGACAAGGGCAAGGCGCTTTCCCACAAACTGATGACCGAGCAGATCAATCGCGGCCGCGCCAAGTCGGAGGCGCGCGACGCGCTGCTTGAGCGGATCACGGCGACGCCCGATTACGCGGCGCTGGCGGGCTGCGATCTTGTCATCGAGGCGGTGTACGAGGATCGCAAGATCAAGGCCGACGCGATTGCAAAGGCGCAGGCCGTCGTGCCGGACGCGGTGTTCGGCTCCAACACTTCCACCTTGCCGATCACGTCGCTGGCGCAGGCTGCGAAAGATCCGGGCAAATTCGTCGGCATCCATTTCTTCTCGCCGGTAGAGAAGATGATGCTGGTCGAGATCATCATGGGCAAGGAGACCGGCGACCAGGCGCTCGCCATGGCGCTCGATTTCGTGCGCGCCATCCGCAAGACGCCGATCGTGGTCAACGATTCACGCGGCTTCTATACCTCGCGGGTGGTCGGCACCTATATCCGCGAAGGCCATCTCATGCTGATGGAAGGCGTGCCGGCGGCGATGATCGAGAATGTCGGCCGCATGGCGGGAATGCCGGTCGGTCCGCTCTCGCTCAACGACGAGGACGCGGTCGATCTCGCATGGAAGATCGTCAAGGCCACCGAGGTCGATCTCGGCGCCGACGCCATCGACATGCGGCAGAAGGACTTGCTGCAGGCGATGGTGGAGCAACATGGCCGGCTCGGGCGCAAGAACGGCAAGGGCTTTTACGATTATCCGGAAAAGGGCCAGAAGACGCTGTGGCCCGGTCTTGCAGACCTGCAGGAGGATACGCGCGATCCCGACACCATCGATGTGCAGGAACTGAAGGAGAGAATGCTGGTGATCCAGGCGCTGGAAACCGCGCGCTGTTTCGAAGAAGGCGTGCTTACCGATGTGCGCGAGGCGGATGTCGGTTCGATCCTCGGCTTCGGCTTCGCGCCGTTCACGGGTGGCACCCTGTCCTATATCGATTTCATGGGTGTGAAGAATTTCGTCGCTTTATGTGAGAAGCTCGAAACATCATACGGCCCGCGCTTTGCGCCGAACGCGCTGCTCCGCGATCTCGCCGACAAGGGCGAGACGTTTTACGCCCGGTTTGCGAAGGCCGCGGAGAAGGCGGCGGCTTAGGTCACAAAACCCCGGCAATCCGCTCGCACGCCACCCGGATCTGCGCAGGATCGCGCGCGAAACACATCCGCACAAAGGGCTCGCCGCCCGGACCGAAGGCCGATCCCGGCGCCAGCCCGGCCTTCGCCTCGTCCACCAATCTGCGCGCCAGCACATCGCTGTCGTTACAGCCCTCGACCGTGAAGAACAGATAGAACGCCCCCTGCGGCACGGCGAAATGGCAGCGGCCGGTGCGGCCGAGAATCTCACAGGCGATGTCGCGGCTTTCTCGCGCGCGCTGGACCTGCGCCGTCACGAAGTCCTCGCCCTCGTTCAGCGCAACGACTCCCGCGCGCTGCATGAATTGCGCGACGCCGGATGTCGCATACTGGATCAGGTTCTCGGTGATCTGCCCGAGCGCCGGATGCGCGCGAATCCAGCCCATGCGCCAGCCGGTCATCGCCCAGTTCTTGGAAAACGTATTGACGAACAGGATGCGCTCGTCGGCCCCGGCGATGTCGAGGAAGGAGGGCGCGCGAGCGCCCGCGCCATACCAGAAGCGCGCATAGATCTCGTCGGCGATAATCCAGAGCCCGTGCTTGCGCGCGATCTCGAGCAGCGCGCGCAATTCGTCATGCGACGCCGTCCAGCCGGTGGGATTGGAGGGACTGACGATGAACAAGGCCGCCGTCCGCTCCGTGACCGCATCCGCAATGCGATCGAGATCGAGTGTCCAGCCGGCATTGCCGAGCGTCATCGGCACCTGCACCGGGACGGCGCCTGCGACGATGCTCGCTGCGGCGGCATTCGGCCAGGCCGGTGTGGGGATGATGACCTCGGAGCCGGCATCGGCGGTGAGCGCCAGCGCGATCTGGATCGATTGCATCCCGGAGCCGGTGACGAAAAACTCGTCTGCCGAAAAGGCTCGCCCGTAATGCCGCGTATAATAATCCGCGATGGCCTGCCGCAAGGCGGGCAGGCCGCGCTGCCAGGTATAGAAGGTCTCGCCCGCATCCAGCGCGCGCTTGGCGGCCTCGCTGATGAAAGCGGGTGTCGGCAGATCGCCTTCGCCCGCCCAGAGCGGCATCACGCCGGGCTTGCGCAACCCGTAATTCATGATGTCGACGATGCCGCTGGACGGGGAATTGCGCGCAGCCGGGCGCAACGCTCCGAGCAGGGTCTCGCTCACGGGTGGTATCCGGCGGCTTTCATCATTTTTTCGCCAGCAGGTCGCGGATCTCCTCCAGCAGCTTTTCTTCCCGCGGCGGCTCGATGGTTTTCGGCTCCTCGGCGGCCTGGCGGCGCAGGATATTGATGCCCTTCACGACAAAGAACAAAGCCCCGGCGACAATCAGGAAGTTGATGGCGATGGTGAGAAAGCGGCCCCAGGCAATGACCGCGCCCTGCTTGCGGGCGTCTTCCAGATTGGCGGCAGTGACGTCGCTCGACAGCGCCAGAAAATAATTGGTGAAATCCAGCCCGCCGATGGCGCCGAAGATCGGCATGATCATGTCGCCCACCAGCGATTCGACAATGCGGCCGAAGGCGGCGCCGATGATCACGCCGATGGCCAGATCGACCACATTGCCCTTGACCGCAAATTCGCGAAATTCACTGAAGATCCTCATTCCAGTCTCCTCTGCCCCTTTGCCGGTCACGATAGGACGGCGCGGGGCATGAGGCAAAGCCGGGCGCCCCCGCAGGCGGTAGCCATCAACCGGGATTTGTGGTGTTTTCCGCGTAAGGGAAAATGCCGGACCGCCTGCCGGCCTACGGGCGGAGAAGAAGGCCTCAAGGCCATGGTGCTGCAAGCCTGGACCGTGATCGCGATCGCGCTGGCCTATATCGGCCTGCTGTTCGTCGTCGCGAGCTATGGCGACCGGCGCTGGCGGGAGGCGCGCGGGGATCGCGCGCGGCTTTTGATCTATCCGCTCTGCCTTGCGATCTATTGCACGTCCTGGACCTTCTTCGGCTCGGTCGGCCTGGCTTCGACCTCGGGCTTCGACTTTCTCACCATCTATATTGGCCCGATGCTGATGATCGGGCTGTGCACGCCGCTGGTGATGCGCATCGTGCGGCTGGCCAAGAGCCAGAACATCACGTCCATCGCCGACTTCATCGCCGCGCGCTACGGCAAGCAGCAGGCGGTGGCGGCACTCGTGGCGCTGATCGCGATCTTCGGCACCATTCCCTATATCGCGCTGCAACTGAAAGCCGTGTCGGCGATGTTCGGTACGGTGTTTGCGCATTCGGTGCCGGAATTCCAGCCCAACATGATCGGCGATACGGCGTTGCTGGTGGCGCTGGCGATGGCGGCTTTCGCGATCCTGTTCGGCACCCGGCATATCGACGCGACCGAGCATCAGGACGGCCTGATGCTCGCCATTGCCGCCGAATCCATCGTGAAGCTCGCGGCCTTCCTCGCCGTCGGCCTGTTCGTGACCTACTGGATGTTCGACGGGCCGGGCGACCTGTTTTCGCGCGCACTCAGCAATCCGCGCACCGCGGAGGTGCTGACCACGTCGCCCACCTTCTCGACGGTGGTGGCGATGACGCTCTTGTCGTTCGTGGCCATCATCCTGCTGCCACGGCAATTCCATGTCACCGTGGTCGAGAATCATTCGGAAGCCGAAGTCACCCGCGCCGCCTGGCTGTTTCCGCTTTATCTCGTGCTGATCAACCTGTTCGTGGTGCCGATCGCGCTCGCCGGATTGCTGACGTTCCCGCAGGGCGGCGTCGACCGCGACATGTTCGTGCTGGCCTTGCCATTGTCGGCCGGTGCGTCGAGCTTTGCCATCATCGCCTTCATCGGCGGATTGTCGGCCGCCACCGCCATGGTGATCGTGGAATCGGTCGCGCTGGCGATCATGGTGTCGAACGATCTGGTGATGCCGGTGTTTCTCAAGCGGCGTTCTGCCTTCGTCACCGGACGCGCGGATGTCGGCGCGCTCTTGCTGCGCACGCGGCGCATCGCGATCTTTCTCATTCTGCTGATGGCCTATCTCTATTACCGCTCGGTCGGCGATGCGCAGCTCGCCGCCATCGGCTTGTTATCCTTTGCCGCCGCCGCGCAACTCGCCCCGGCCTTTTTCGGCGGCCTGTTCTGGCGACAGGGCACGGCGCGCGGCGCCATTGCCGGCATGACCGTCGGCATCATGGCCTGGGCCTATACGCTGCTCATCCCGAGTGCGGCCGGCAGCGGGCTGGTCAGCCCATCGGTGCTGACCGACGGGCCGTTCGGGTTATGGTTCCTGCGTCCGCAGGCCTTGTTCGGGCTGGACATGCCGCAGCTGGCGCATGGCGTGTTCTGGAGCCTGACGCTCAATATCATTGCCTATATCGGTTTCTCGCTCAGCCGCGCGCCGGAAGCCATCGAGCGCGTGCAGGCGGATCTGTTCGTTCCCGATTCCGCACCCGCGCCGAGCTTCCGGCTGTGGCGCTCGGCGGTGTCGGTGGAGGAACTGACCTCCACCGTCGCGCGCTATATCGGGCAGGAGCGCACCCGCACCTCGTTCGAAAGCTTCGCGGCCGACAAGCGCATCGATCTGCGCCCCGCGGCGCCTGCGGATTTCCAGCTTCTGCAGCATGCCGAAAAGCTGCTCGCCTCCGCCATCGGTGCGGCGTCGTCGCGGCTCGTGCTGTCGCTCCTCCTGCGAAAGCGCAACGTCTCGACGCGCGCCGCACTCAAGCTGCTCGACGATGCCAATGCCGCCATCCACTACAATCGCGAGATCCTGCAGACCGCGCTCGAACATGTGAGCGAGGGCATCGCCGTGTTCGACAAGGACATGCAGCTTGTCTGCTGGAACCGGCAATTCGGCGAAATTCTCGATCTGCCGCAGGACATGATCGGCATCGGCGCGCGGCTGGACGAGATCCTGCGCCTGCATGCGGAGCGCGGCATCTATGGCGGTGGCGCCATCGAGACGCTCGTGCGCGAGCGGCTGCAGCGCTACATGACCGCGTCCGAACCTTTCATCGAACGCTTCGCGGATCGCGGCATGGTGCTGGAGGTGCGCGCCAACCGGATGCCGGGCGGCGGCATCGTCACCACCTTCACCGACGTGACGCCGAGCGTCGAGGCCGCCGAGGCGCTGGAAAAGCGCGTTGCCGAACGCACCACCGAACTGACTTTGCTCAATGCCGAACTGGTGCGCGCCAAGGCCGACGCCGAGGAAGCCAACATCTCCAAGACCCGCTTCCTTGCAGCGGCCAGCCACGACATCCTGCAGCCGCTCAATGCCGCGCGGCTCTATGTGACGTCACTGGTCGAGCGTCAGGGGTCCGGCGAGGACGGCCGGCTGGTCGGCAATATCGATGCCTCGCTCGATGCGGTGGAGGAGATTTTTGGGGCGCTGCTGGAAATCTCCCGCCTCGATACCGGCGCGATGAAGCCGGAGGTCACCGCCTTCCGCATCGACGATATGCTGCGCCAGTTGCAGGTGGAGTTCGCGCCGCTGGCACGCGAGAAAGGCCTCGATCTCACCTTCGTGCCATCCGGCGCCGCCGTGCGCTCGGACCGGCGGCTGTTGCGGCGGCTGCTGCAGAACCTCATTTCCAACGCCATCAAATACACACCGGCGGGGCGGGTGCTGGTCGGCTGCCGCAGGCGCAACGGCACGCTGTGTATCGAGGTGCATGACTCAGGTCTTGGCATCCCGCCGTCGCAGCAGCGTGCCATCTTCCGCGAATTCCACCGCCTGCAGGATGGCGCGCGGGTGGCGCGCGGTCTCGGTCTCGGGCTGTCGATCGTGGAGCGGATCGCGCGGGTGCTGGGGCATGAGGTGACCTTGCAATCGCAGCAGGGCCGCGGCTCCGCATTCAGCGTTGCTGTGCCGGTCTCCACGGCCGTGCATAGCGAGACACGTACCCGTTCTCCGATGCGTGCCGACCCGGCGCAGCTGACCGGGATGACGATCCTGTGCGTCGACAACGATCCGCATATTCTCGACGGCATGGAGGCGTTGCTTGGCGGCTGGGGATGCCGTGTGCTCAAGGCCGCCGATCAGGCGGCGGCTGTGGCCGCGGCGGAATCTGCCGGCGCCGTGCTCAATGGCGTGCTGGTGGATTATCATCTCGACGAAGGCAACGGCATCGATGTGATCGTGCAATTGCGTGTGCATTGCGGGCGCGATCTGCCGGCGATCCTGATTACCGCTGACCGGACCCTGCGGGTGCGCGAGGAATCCCGCGCCCGCGAAGTGCCGATCCTCAACAAGCCGGTCAAGCCCGCGGCCTTGCGCGGCCTCCTGGCGCAATGGCGCCTGCAACATATCGCGGCTGCCGAATAACCCTTGTCGCTACTGGCCCATCGCGCCGGTCTGCGGCCACTGGCCCATTTCGATCTTCGAGGCGGCGATCACCGCCTGCGTGCGGCTCTCGACGCCGAGTTTCTGCAGGATCGCGGAAACATGCGCCTTCACCGTCGCTTCCGACACGGAGAGCTCGTAGGCGATCTGCTTGTTGAGCAGGCCTTCGGAGAGCATCATCAGCACGCGCACCTGCTGCGGCGTGAGGGAGGCGAGGCGGCGCACCGTATCGGCGGTTTCC
>JAEVZN010000177.1 GCA_023392205.1 Pseudomonadota bacterium | reverse complement strand
ATGTTCGGCGTCGGCGTCCAGCTCGGCCATTCACGCTTGTTGGATACGGTCGATGTGCCCGACCATGCAGCGCCTTCGCGGCCGACCGCGATGCCGTAGCGGATCGCCTGTCCGTTGCCGAGCACGTAATAGAGCCGGCGCTCGTTATGGCGCACGATGATGGTGCCGGGGGCGTGGTTTTCGCGGAAGGCCACCGTCTCGCGCGGGATTTTGCGATAGAACATGCCGAAGATGAGCTTGTCCGCCGGCGGCCGTGCCGCATAGGCGCGTCGCGCTGCGCGCGAGGCGGGCCGGGCGCGCGGATTGGCGGCCTGACGAGTGGCCGCGCGATTGCGGAAGAAGTCGGCCATAGGCGATCTGAAGGCCGGTGCATGTTGCTGGGCCTGTTGAGCCCGTGGTGTGGAATTCGGGCTTTGTGCGGCGGCCGGTGCGATCATCAGCGCAAGCGCCGGCACGGCCATCAAGAGTCGCAATGTCATCAATGATTTTCCTTCGACGCCCCCCGCCGATGAAGTTGCGGACCATATCGGCGTGACCGCGCAAGCCTAGTGCGCAGAAGCCACAGCAGAGCCACAATGCCTGCGCGTGAGCCGCGCTGCGCTCACAACGATGTGACCCATTGCGTGCGCAGCACATCCACGAACAGACGCAGCGCATTCGACGGATCGGCCTGCCGCATGATCACGCCGACATGCGGCAACGCGTCGCTGATCTCGAATGGCAGAATGTGGAGCCGCTTCTGTGCGGCATAGGCGTCGGCGGCGTCGGCCGTCATCACGCCGATCATGTCTGAGCCGCGAATTAATTCGTAATTCAGCCGGATCGAGGTCGATTCCACGCGCGGCGATGGAGGCGCGAGACCGGCCATCACGAAGCGGCTGTCGATGACCGTGCGGATCGGTGCGCCGGTCCGTGGCAGCACCCAAGGATAGCGGGCGAGTGCGGCCAGCGTCAGCCGTCTGGCGGAGGCCAGCTTATGGCGCGGCGCGCAGACAAGATGCACCGGCAATTGCACCAGCGTCTCGCAGCGGAATTGCATGTCTTCGCCACCCGGCGCGAGGCGCCCGATCACACAATCCAGTTCCGCGCGCGACAGCGAGCCGAGCAAGGCCGCGCGCGTGCCTTCCTCGATGCGGATATGCAGGTCCGGTGCGTGCCGTCGCAGGGTCTGCAGGCATTTCGGCAGGATCGAGCTTTCGACCACCGGCAGGACGCCGATATGCAGGGAGCCCAGCGTACCGGCATCGATGGCGGCGATCCGCTCGCGGGCATGGCCGAGATCGTTGAGCAGGATGCGCGCCTGCGCTGCCAAAGCGCTGCCGCTTTCGGTCAAAATCACGCCGCGCTTGCTGCGGGCGAACAGCCGCGCGCCGAAGGCCGCTTCCAGTTCCTGTACGATCTTGGTGATGGCCGGCTGGGTCAGATGCACGCGTTGCGCCGCGCGCTGCATCGAGCCTTCGGCAGCAACAGCCAGCAGGATCTCGAAATCGCGCAGCCGCAGGTGATGTGGCAGAGCCATCCGATATTCCAGCAGATTATCACTCCATAGCAAAGTTCGAATTTCATTGATGACGTACGGGTTCCACAATGAGCCTCGAACCCGGAGGCTCTCGATGCGAATTCTGATGCTCGGCACCGGCGCGGCGCTGCCCGACCCCGACCGCTGCCACACCGCGATCCTGATCACGCTCGAGAGCGGCCGTCAGGTGATGCTCGATTGCGGGCATGGCGCGACCCGCCAGATGATGCGTGCCGACGTCAATCCGGCCGCTATCGGCGACCTGTTCATCACCCATCTGCATCATGACCATGTCTGCGAATTGCCGTTCTTCGTGATCTCCGGATGGATCCTCGGCCGCAATGGCGCGCTCAACATCACGGGACCTGCCGGCACAAAGAAGATGGTCGGGCATCTGTTCGAGAACGGGGCCTTCGATGCCGACATCCGCGCGCGCAGCGCCTATCCGGCGCGGCAGGCCAATATGGAGGCGATACGCCCCGTGGTGCGCGAATATGCGGACGGCGTGATCCATGATGACGGCGAATTGCGCGTCACCGCGGCGCTGATGGATCACATTCCGGAGGACATCTCGCCCTGTTTCGGATTTCGCATTGAGGCCGAGGGCAAGGTGGTCGTCTTTTCCGGCGACACCGCGCCCTGCGACAATATCCTGACATTGTCGCAGGACGCCGACCTGCTCATCCACGAATGCACCTTCACCGAAGCATTTATCGAACACAGGCGGCAATCGAAAGTCGGCACCTTCTCGCATACAAGTCCGCACGATCTCGGCAAGCTTGCCGTCGCGGCCGGTGTGAAGGAATTGGTCGCGACCCATATCGGTCACGTGGATTCACTGAGCCCGGTGCTCAAGCGCGCCGCCGGCAAGCATCTTCCGGTCGATCTGATGGGACCACAGCAGATCGACGCCTTCGTTTCCGAAATCCGCAGCGTCTACCGGGGGCCGCTGCGCATCGCCCACGACCTGATGCGTATCGATCTCTGACAGGAGCAGCACCATGCCTGCATTCAACAGACGTACCTTCCTGCTATCCGCCGCAGCCACGCTCGCCTTGCCGCATGTTGCGCGTGCGAATTTTCCAGAACGGCCGGTGACGGTGATCGTGCCCTATGCCGCGGGCGGTGCGGGCGACGTGATCATCCGCCTCCTGTCGGAACCGATGGAGAAGGCGCTGGGCCAGCCTCTGGTCATCGAAGCGCGCGGCGGCGGCGGCGGGATGATCGGCGCCAATGCGGTGGCGACAGCGAAGCCCGATGGCCACACACTGATGATGGGTGCGACCAACAATTTCGTCATCAACCAGTTCATGTTCCCGAAGTCGCGCTTCGATCCGCTCGAGGCTTTCGTCCCGATCACCCGCGTCGCTGTGGTGCCGTCGGTGATGTACATGAACCCGTCGGTGCCAGCGAAGTCGCTCGGTGAATTCGTAGCCTATGCGAAGGCCAATCCCGGCAAGATGAGCTATGCGTCGCCCAGCGTCGGCACGACGCCGCATCTGGCGGTCGAGCGCCTGAAGCAGATGACCGGCATCGACATCGTGCATGTCGCCTATCGCGGCGCGCCGCCGGCCATGCAGGCGCTGATCACAAACGATGTGCAGCTTTATCTCGCGGGCTGGGGCGTCGGTCGCGGCTTTGTCGAAGGCGGCAAGGCGGTGGCGCTCGCCGTCGCATCGGAACAGCGCCTGCCAAATCTGCCGGATCTGCCGACCGCCAGCGAAAGCGGCGTTCCAGGCTATGTCGCGGAGAACTGGTGGGGACTTGCGGCGCCGAAAGGCACACCGCCCGAGATCGTCGCGCGCCTGCACGCTGCGGTGAAGACCGCTTTGGCCGATCCGGCCGTTGCCAAGCGGCTGGACGAGATGGGCTTCCTTCCCGGCGGAGAAGCACCGGACGTGTTCGCCCGCAATGCCGCGGCGGAAGCCAAGGTGTGGTCGCAGACCGTCGAAAAAGGAAATCTCGCGGTCGACTGAAGCGAGTGCAGCGCCAGAGATACTGGCCCGGCCGGACCGACCGGCCGGTGCCAGATCGCGCTGCGCTGCGCCGTTACTCGTCTTCCGGCTTGGTGCCGCCGATTTTCTTGAGCTTCGCGAATACCGCGCTCACATCGGCGTCGTCCTGCTGCTTCGATTGCGCCCGCGTCTCCTCGGTGTTGTGATCCTGCTCCGGCGCCGTGGTGACGGAGGCAGGCAGCAGCGTGACACGCTCGTGCTCGGACGGCGCCGGCTTTTCCTTGGCGGCCTTGGCGACCTGCATGTCGAGGTCGATCTGCGTGCACAGGCCGAGCGTCACCGGATCTAGCGGCGACAGGTTAGGCGCGTTCCAGTGCGAGCGCTCGCGAATGCTCTGGATGGTGGATTTCGTGGTTCCGGCCAGACGCATGATCTGGCTGTCCTTCAATTCGGGATGATTGCGCAGCAGCCAGAGGATCGCGTTCGGACGGTCCTGCCGGCGCGACACGGGCGTATAACGGGGGCCGCGCTTCGTCTTCTGTTCGGGCACGCGCACCTTGCGGTCGGCGAGCTTGAGATGCTGGCTGGAGTCTTTTTCCGCGCGCTCGATCTCGTCGCGCGTCAACTGGCCGGTCTGGATCGGATCCATGCCCTTGATGCCCTGCGCGGAATCGCCGTCGGCAATGGCCTTCACTTCAAGCGGATGCAGTTTGCAGAAGTCCGCAATCTGGTCGAACGACAGGGCAGTATTCTCCACCAGCCACACGGCAGTGGCTTTGGGCATCAGCGGCGCTTCCTGCATGGCAAAAGTCTCCTTCGCGCTTCGCCCGCCCGTCGGGGCGAAAAGGAAAGGCGAAGCAGATCGTCATCGGGGATGACAGGAATTACGCGGAATATAGGCGTCCGGGCGGCGGCGGGCAACCGGCCAGTCGGCACTGGCCCGGGAAAGTAGAGTCCGGCGGATCAGCAGCCGCGGCAGATATTCATCCGCGATTTCAGGCGGGCATCGGCCAGACGCTCCTTCTCCCACCATTGGTCGGTGAAGGGCTTGTTGGCGTCCGTCGTCGCCGAGCGCGAGCCTGTCGTGCTGGCCGAGATCTGCTGGGGTGCCGGATCGCGCTCGATAGCCAGCGGGCGGGAATTCACCACCGGGCGGGTGACGCCGGATGTGTTCGGTTCCGCCGCGATTCGGCGGACGGGCGCGGTTTCGACCCTGGCCCGGCGGGCCGAGGGGCCGGTGCCGTCGAGATAAACCTGATCGGCAAAGGCCTGGCTGGACATGCCGGACATCGGTCCGGGGCCGGCATGGTTCTGCTCGCCGTAATGGCTGACGCTGCCGCCGGCGCAGCCGCCAAGCGTCGCCGCCAGCAGAGCGGCCGCGAACAATTTCAGGTGATTGGCAGCAAGCGCAGTCTTGCTCATGTCACAGCCCCGCGGTCCGATCCGACGGACCATAAGACCATGATAGCTTTTCCAATCGATTAAGTCGATTGCCATGCCTTGACTTCGAACAGCCACGGCCCCCATGTCGTGCATTGAACACGTGATGAATGAATGTCCATGACCGGCATTGACGCCCGACCGGACGGCGAGAAGCTGCGGCCACTCAGGGTTATCTTATGCTCGCCGCGCGGCTTTTGCGCCGGAGTGGTGCGGGCTGTCGATTCGGTCGAGCGCGCCCTGCAATTGTACGGCCCCCCGGTCTATGTGCGTCACGAGATCGTCCATAACCGCTACGTGGTCGAAAGCCTGAAGGCCAAAGGCGCGATCTTTGTCGAGGAGCTGGACGAAATCCCGCAGACCGGCGCGCCCGTGGTCTTCTCCGCGCATGGGGTGCCGAAATCGGTGCCGGCGCAGGCCCAGTTGCGCAACTTCTTCACCCTCGATGCCACCTGTCCGCTGGTCACGAAGGTGCACCGGGAGGCGGAAATCCATTTCCGCCGCGGCCGCGAGATTGTGCTGATCGGCCACGCCGGACATCCGGAAGTTGTTGGTACAATGGGACAATTGCCCGACGGCAGCATCACGCTGCTGGAATCGCAGGACGATGTCAGGCGCTTCGTCCCGAGGGACGCCTCCAATCTCGCCTATGTCACGCAGACCACGCTGTCGATCGGGGAGACGGCCGGCATCGTGACGGCGCTGAAGGAGCGTTTTCCCGATATCGTCGGCCCGCAGAAGGAAGACATCTGCTACGCGACCACCAACCGGCAGGAGGCCGTGAAGGTCGTCGCGCCGCTGGTCGAGGCGATGATCGTGGTCGGTGCGCCGAATTCGTCGAATTCCCAGCGATTGAAGGAGGTGGCGCTCCAGTCCGGCTGTCCGGTCGCGATCCTGGTGCAGCGTGCGGCCGATATCGACTGGAGCATATTTGGGGCGATCTCCTCGCTCGGGCTCACCGCCGGAGCCTCGGCGCCCGAGGTGCTGGTGGAGGAGATCATGGACGCATTCGCGGCCCGCTATCGCCTCGAGGTCGAGACCCGGTCGGCGGCCGAGGAAGATGTGTTCTTTCCGCTGCCGCGTCCGCTGCGGCAAACCCAAGCCGCGGAGTGAGGGGTGGCCGTCTACACGGACGTATCGACGGACGACCTTGAGGTTTTTCTGGCCGGCTACGACCTCGGCAGGGTGCTGTCCTACAAGGGCATTGCCGAAGGGGTCGAGAATTCGAATTTCCTGCTGCACACAGAGGCCGGCTATTTCATCCTCACCCTGTACGAGAAGCGGGTGGCGCAGGGCGATCTGCCGTTCTTCCTGGGTCTGATGGAGCATCTGGCGGCGCGCGGCATCGTTTGCCCGCAGCCCGTGCAAAGGCGCGACGGCAATGCGCTCGGCGAATTGTGCGGACGGCCTGCGGCGATCGTGACCTTCCTTGAGGGCATGTGGATGCGGCGCGCGGATGCGCGCCATTGCGCCGCGGTCGGAGAGGCGCTGGCGCGGTTGCATCTGGCCGGCGCCGACTTCCCGTTACACCGGCACAATGCCTTGTCGGTTGGCGGCTGGCGGCCGCTCTTCGAGGCCAGCGCGGACCGGGCAGACGATGTGCAGCCGGCGATGGGCGCGGCCATCGCACAGGAATTGCAGGCGCTCGAGGCCGATTGGCCGCAGAATCTTCCGGCTGGCGTGATCCATGCCGACCTGTTCCCCGACAATGTCTTCTTCCTCGGCGACAGACTGTCCGGGCTGATCGATTTCTATTTCGCCTGCAACGACATGCTGGCCTATGACGTGGCCATCTGCCTGAATGCCTGGTGTTTCGAGAACGACCATTCCTACAACGTCACCAAGGGCCGCGCGCTGCTGCAGGCCTATGCACAGGTGCGCCCGCTGACCGGGGCAGAACTTGCGGCGATGCCGCTTCTGGCGCGCGGCGCCGCCATGCGCTTTCTGCTGACCCGGCTGGTCGACTGGCTGAACGTGCCGCCGGGGGCGCTGGTGCGGCCCAAAAGTCCGCAGGAATATTTCCGCAAGCTGCGCTTCCATCAGAAGGTGCAGAGCATGCAAGATTACGGCGTCGAGGCGCGGGAACTCGCGTGAGCCTGCCGCATGTCATCATTCACACCGACGGCGCCTGCTCCGGCAATCCGGGGCCGGGCGGCTGGGGCGCGATCCTGTCCTTCGGCACGCATGAGAAGGAATTGCGCGGCGGCGAGGCGCATACCACCAACAACCGGATGGAGCTGATGGCGGCGATTTCCGCGCTCGAGGCGCTGAAAAAGCCCTGCCGCGTCGATCTGCATACCGACAGTCAGTACGTGCAGCACGGCATTTCCGGGTGGATCAAGAAGTGGAAGACGAATGGCTGGCGCACCGCCGACAAGAAGCCGGTCAAGAATGCCGATCTGTGGCAGCGGCTCGACGCGGCGTTGGGCGCGCACGAGATCAAATGGCACTGGGTCAAGGGCCATGCCGGGCATGAA
>JAEVZN010000093.1 GCA_023392205.1 Pseudomonadota bacterium | reverse complement strand
CATTCGAAGCGCTCCGTGACGCATCCGACGCGATGCTGAAAGAAACCGGCGCGCGGCCGAAAGTCTTTCTCGCAACCCTGGGCAAACCCGCCGACAATGTCGCGCGTGCGACCTTCGCGAAGAATTTCTTCGAGGCCGGCGGCATCCAGGCGGTGGAATTTGCCGGTGGCGATCTGGCGGAGGCCTTTGCGGCCTCGGGCGCGCAACTCGCCTGCCTCTGCTCGTCCGACGAAATGTATGCGCGCGAAGCGGAACAGGCTGCGCGCGCACTTTCTGCCGCCGCGCCGCTCTATCTGGCCGGGCGCCCCTCTTCGGCTGACGGCGATCTTGCCGCCGCACTGGAACGCAGCGGCGTGCGCACCTACATCCATGCCGGTTGCGACGTGCTCGCGACTTTGCGCGCCGCGCATGATAGGATTGCCGCGTTATGAGCCGCATCCCGGATTTCACGACGCTCGATTTCGCCACCGTTGGCATTGCGCAGACGGACGCAAAGGTTGACGACTGGCTGACGCCGGAAGGCATCCCGGTCAAGCCGCTCTATGGCGAGGCCGACCTCGCCGGGCTCGATTTCCTCGACACATATCCCGGCATCGCGCCCTATCTGCGCGGCCCCTATCCGACCATGTATGTCAACCAGCCCTGGACCATCCGGCAATATGCCGGCTTCTCCACGGCTGAGGATTCCAACGCCTTCTATCGGCGCAATCTCGCCGCCGGGCAGAAGGGCCTGTCGGTCGCCTTCGATCTCGCCACCCATCGCGGCTATGACTCCGATCATCCGCGGGTGTCGGGCGATGTCGGCATGGCAGGTGTGGCGATCGACTCGATCTACGACATGCGCACGCTGTTCTCCGGTATCCCGCTAGACCAGATGACGGTGTCGATGACCATGAACGGCGCGGTGCTGCCGGTGCTCGCGCTCTATATCGTCGCGGCTGAAGAACAGGGCGTGCCGCCGGCCAAGCTCGCCGGCACCATCCAGAACGATATCCTGAAAGAGTTCATGGTGCGGAACACCTATATCTATCCGCCCGCACCTTCCTTGCGCATCATTTCGGACATCTTCGCGTTTAGCTCGCAGAACATGCCGAAATTCAATTCCATTTCCATCTCCGGCTATCACATGCAGGAAGCCGGCGCGACGCAGGATCTCGAACTCGCCTATACGCTGGCCGATGGCGTCGAATATGTGCGCGCCGGGATCGCGGCCGGCATTCCGATCGACAGGTTCGCGCCGCGGCTGTCGTTCTTCTGGGCGATCGGCATGAATTTCTTCATGGAGGTGGCCAAGATGCGGGCCGCGCGCCTGCTCTGGGCCAAGCTGATGAAGGAGTTCAACCCGCAGGATGCGCGTTCGCTGTCGCTGCGCACGCATTGTCAGACCTCGGGCTGGTCGCTCGCCGCGCAGGACGTGTTCAACAATGTGCCGCGCACCATGATCGAGGCGATGGCGGCGACGCAGGGGCATACGCAGTCGCTGCGCACCAATGCGCTCGACGAGGCCCTCGCCCTGCCGACCGATTTCTCCGCCCGCATCGCCCGCAACACCCAGATCGTGCTGCAGCAGGAATCGGGCACGACGCGCATCATCGATCCGTGGGGCGGTTCGTACTATGTCGAGCGGCTGACCTGCGAACTCGCGAACAAGGCCTGGCAGCACATCCAGGAAGTCGAAGCACTCGGCGGCATGGCGAAAGCCATCGAAGCCAGCATCCCGAAACTGCGCATCGAAGAGGCCGCCGCCAAGACGCAGGCGCGCATCGATGCCGGCGTGCAATCCGTCATCGGCGTCAACAAATACAAGCCGAAAAGCGAAGCGCAGATCGACGTGCTGAAGGTCGACAATTCCACGGTCCGCACGCTGCAGCTCGACAAGCTTGCGCGTCTGCGGAAAGAGCGCGACCCGAAGGCGGTGGAAACCGCCCTCACCGCGCTCACCAACGGCGCGACGCAGGGCGGCAATCTTCTGGCGCTCGCCGTCGATGCGGCGCGGGCCAAGGCCACGGTCGGCGAGATTTCATCGGCGCTGGAAAAAGTGTTCGGGCGTCATCGCGCGGAGATCAAGGCGATCTCCGGCGTCTACAAACGGGAGGTCGGAGGCATGTCCGACGCCGTCGAGCGGGTGCAGAAGCTCGTCCAGCAATTCGAAACCGACGAAGGCCGCAGGCCGCGCATTCTCGTCGCCAAGGTCGGCCAGGATGGCCATGACCGCGGCCAGAAGGTGATCGCGTCGGCCTTCGCCGATCTCGGCTTCGATGTCGATATCGGGCCGCTCTTCGCCACCTCGGCGGAAGCGGCGCGGCAGGCGGTGGAGAACGATGTCCATGTGGTCGGCGTATCGTCGCTCGCCGCCGCGCATCTCACCGCCGTGCCCGAACTGAAAGCCGAACTGGAAAAACAGGGCCGCGGCGACATCATGATCGTGGTCGGCGGCGTGGTGCCGCCGCAGGACTGGGCCGCGGTGAAAGCCGCCGGCGCGGAAGCCATCTTCCCGCCCGGCACCGTGATCGCGGACGCCGCCGAAGACCTGATCGGCAAGCTCAACAGCCGGCTCGGCTACGGGCAGAAGGCGGCGGAATGACGCTATTTCTGTGAGACCCGGGCCATCTGGACAATTCTAACCAGACTGACTAGATTTATCCGATGAAACACGTCGGGATTTTTGAAGCGAAGACGCATTTTTCCAGCCTGATCGACGATGTCGAGAACGGGGAGGAAATCATGATCACCAAGCATGGCAAGCCCGTCGCCAAGCTGGTGCGTGCAGAAAGCAAGCTCACCCCTCAACAGGTCCAGGAGCGGAGAGAGGCCAGTGCCAGCCTGCGTGAAATCGGACGACGCCTGAAGCTGAATCTGACGCAAGAGGAGATCAAACGGAGCATCGAAGAGGGACGGCATTGATCGTCGTCGACGCCTCTGTGATCTTGGCGTGGCTGCTTGACGAAAACGCGCCCGAAGCTCCCGCCTCCATATTCGATACTCTCGCCGATGAAATTGTTGCGGTCCCGTGTCACTGGCCGCTGGAAATCGGCAATGCGTTGCGAAGCCAACTGAAGACAGGCCGGCTGACTGCACAGGATTTTCTCAAGGTCATGGACGATCTCGACATGCTTCATGTTCGGGTCGACCCCCCCTTGCATCCCGACGAGATCGGACCCCTGGTGAAGTTTTCGGTCGACCATTCTTTGACGGCTTATGACGCAGCCTATGTCCAGCTTGCTCTTCGCCAACACGCGACTCTTGTGACTCTCGACAAAAATATGCGGAATGCCGCGCAGGCGCTCAACATCCCGGTACTTCCCGCTTGACCCGTTCGGCAGCAGATGACGTGACCGACTCGTCCGCATTGACAGCGAACATCCTCTCCGGCGATCGCGCCACACTGGCGCGAGCCATCACGCTGATCGAGAGCCGGCGTGAGGATCACCGCAAGCAGGCGCATCAGCTGGTGCAACAACTCCTGCCGCATACCGGCAAGGCCATCCGCATCGGCATCACCGGGTCTCCCGGCGTCGGCAAATCCACCACCATCGATGCGCTGGGCAGTCATCTCACCGCGCAGGGCCATAGGGTGGCGGTGCTTGCGGTGGACCCCTCCTCCAGCCGCACCGGCGGCTCCATTCTCGGCGACAAGACGCGCATGGCAAATCTGTCCGCCGATCCGAAGGCCTTCATCCGCCCCTCGCCGTCGTCCGGCACGCTGGGCGGCGTCGCGGCGAAAACGCGCGAGACCATGCTGCTCTGCGAGGCGGCGGGCTTCGATGTGATCCTGGTCGAGACGGTGGGTGTGGGACAATCCGAAACCGCCGTCGCCAGCATGACCGATTTTTTTCTGGTGCTGATGCTGCCCGGCGCCGGCGACGAATTGCAGGGCATCAAGAAAGGCATTGTCGAACTGGCCGACATGATCGCCGTCAACAAGGCCGATGGCGACAACATCCCGCGCGCGAAACAGGCGGCGGCCGAATATCGCGCGGCCCTGCATATCCTCACCCCGGCCGATACCTCCTGGACGCCGCCGGTCGTGACCTACTCGGCCCTCACCGGCGACGGCCTCACAGCCGTGTGGGAGAGCGTGTGCAAGTATCGCGAGACGATGGTCGCATCGGGCGCCTTTGCCGCAAGGCGGCGCAGGCAGCAGATCATGTGGATGTGGTCGATGCTGGAAGAGCGCATCATGCAGAAGCTGCGCAACGATCCCCAATTGCGCCACCAGGTCGCGCGCATCGAATCCGAAGTGGGCGACGGCAGCCTGTCGCCGATGCTGGCGGTGGAGCGCATCGCGACCGCCATGCGCATCTGAAGACTGCGCGAGCGCCTCAGCCCGAGCCCGGATAATTGTTCTTGCTCAGCACATGCGCCAGATGCGCGGCATTGGCCGCGGCCATCCGCGTCGCCAGCTTCACCTCCGGCGGTGTGCGCATGAGGTCCTTGTAATCCTTGCCCTTCATCGCCTCGCCGACCCAATAGGTCATGCCATTGGCGGGGATCGTGTAACCCGTGTCGGTCAGCGCCTGATAAAGTTCCGCGCTCACATGATGCGCACCGTCCTCGTTGCCGACCACCGCCACGAGCGCCACCCTGTTGTAGGTTTTCATGCGGTTCTTGTCGTCGGTGTCGTCGATCATCGCGTCCAGCCGCTCCAGCACACGCTTGCACACACTGGACGGCTGGCCGAGCCAGATCGGCGTACCCAGCACCAGAATGTCGGCGGCAAGAATACGCTTCACCAGCGCGGGCCAGGCATCGCCGCGGCCCTCGTCGTGGCTGACGCCGGGCTTGATGTTGAGATCGACAACCCGCACGATGCCGGGTGCGCTGACCTCGTGACCGGCGAGTTCGTCGAGCACCTGCTGCAACAGAACGTCGGTTGAGGATGGATCGCCGCTTCTCTTGCCGCGGAGCGAGCAATTGAGCGCGAGGGCAGTCAGGGGCATGGCAGGACAATCCGGTGTGAAAAAGCGCGTCGCCGCGTCAACGAAGCGGCCGCGACAGCGTTCCCCGGAAGGGTTGCGCCTGCTCATCACGGGCTTTGGTCCCTTCCCCGGCGCGCCGGTCAATCCGACCGGGCCGCTGGTGCGCAATGTGGCAAAGCGTCTGCGCGCAGGTGACAAGGACATCGCCATCGCAACGCATGTCTTCGCCACCACCTATGCCGCCGTCGACCGCGATCTGCCTCGTCTTCTCGCGCGGCATCACCCGCATGCGATTCTGATGTTCGGGCTTGCCACGAAATCGCGCGGCCTGCGGGTCGAGATGCAGGCGCGCAACCGCATCTGCCGCAAGCCGGACGCCGCCGGGATCGTGCCGGAGGCGAAGACAATCCGCACCGGCGCCGCGCCGGCCCTGCCGATCCGTGCGCCGCGCGCGGCGTTGCTGAAGGCGGCGAAGGCCGGTGCATGGCCTGCGCGGCTGTCCAGCCATGCCGGCGATTATCTCTGCAATTATCTCTACTGGCGCGCGCTGGAAAACATGCGCCGCGGCGGCATGCCGGGCCGCGCAGCCTTCATCCACGTCCCGTTGCTCGATCCGGCCAAAGCCGGGCGCGGCCCCGATGACCTCGCGCGCACCACCGCAGCCATCGCGCGCGCATTGCTGCGCAGCCTGACGCGCGCGCGGCGTTAACCCTCCCGGTCATTCGGCCACGGGTTCCCGCAGCGTTGCGGGGCTTGCGCACTTATGTTGAGGCAATCGCGTTCGTCAGGAGAGCCGCCATGCGCG
>JAEVZN010000050.1 GCA_023392205.1 Pseudomonadota bacterium | reverse complement strand
TCTCCAGCCGCGTTTGCAGAAGATCAGAATTCAGTTTGGACCGGCGCTCGTTCTGAAGATCGAATTTTCTCTGCTCGGCGGCGGTGATGCTCTGGCGCGCCCGCAGTATCAGTGCCTGGAGCCCCTGTTCTGCACTCATGATCTGTGCCGCCGTGCGCTCCAGAGATGTCTGACGGGGCATGGTCGCAAGTCCCCGCGACGACAACGACTTCACCTCCGACAATTCGCGCTGGACCGCCGCGAGCTGCTGCTTTTCCGACTGTATCTGATTTTCGATCGTAGCGATCTCTCGTTCGTAAAGAGCAATCGTCCGGTCGAGATTCTCCACCTGCTGCTTGATCGCATTCTGGTTGAGCGACAGAAGCGTACGTTCTTCCGCGAGGAGTTGAAGGATCGACCCTTCACGCGTCGATTCATGTACGAGATCGTCGGGAAAGCTGATTTCGACACGTCCATCCAGCTCGGCACTCAGCCTTGCCCGACGCGCGCGCAGGGCAATCAGCTTCTTGGACAGGGCTCTCAGATCGCCTCGCGATGAAATGGATTCTCTTTCAAGGCGCATGAGACCGGGATCGCCAAAGCGAAAATAGCCGCCCGCGAGCCCGACGGCCTGCAGGGCCGAGAGACCGGGCCGATAGGGATATTCGCCCGGCCGCTGCACATCTCCCAGAACGTAGATGGGTCTGACCTGTATCACCTCGACCGACACGCCCGGCCGCTGCGACAAGCCTTTCTGTATCAGGAATTGCGACAGGCGGCTGGCGATCTCTTCGGACGAAAGGCCGGCCACGCTGATCGCGCCGACGGGTCCGATGGAGACGGCGCCGCTCGCGCTGACCACATATTCGCCGGCCAGTTCCGGTATCTGATAAACCTTGATCTTCAGCTTGTCGTCCGGCTGCACCAGATAATCCTGTGCAATACAGACCCCGTTGCCGAGGCCAACGAACAGCAAAGCTGCAATCGCTACGCGCATGATGTACCGGATGCTCATGTTCTCTACCGTCTCTCGACTGCAGAACCCGGATTGTCCAAACCGGCAACGCTTTGTCGAGGCGGCGCGGCACGAACGGCCGTGCGGCCAGCGGCATACCCGCCGCTTCTATCCGCTCCTGAGGCCACCGCATCGGACAGGAACCGCCGGTCTCCGTAAATACGCAACCTGGCAGAACTGACCCGGTTCATGACGACGCCGGCCAGCTTCATTCTGCCCCTGCCCAATAGCCGGAGCCCGGCTTTGATGGCATTCGCTTCGGTCACCCCCCACCTCACCACCAGAAGCAAGGCGTCGATGGATTTGACAGCAACCCTGAGCTCCGCGCCGACCGAAATGGGCGGAAGGTCGATGATGATCGCGTCATAGGCCGAGCGCGTGGACTGCAGCATCGAGTCGATATGCGCGTTCCAGTTCAGATCCATTTCGCGTGCGGACGATTGTCCGACGGGCAGGAAATGAAGATTTTCGACATTGGTCGTCAGAACGGCCTGCTGGAGCAGGATCTTGTCCGTGATCAGATCGCTCAGGCCCAGACGCGGACCGGACGCATACACGCGCGACAACGCACATCTCTGGAAATCGGCATCGATGAGCAGCACCTTGCTGCCGGCCTTGGCCAGGAAATGCGCCAAATTGGAGGACATTGTCGTGACGCCTTCTCCGGCAAGCGTCGACGTTATACCGAGTACCAGCGTGTCGTTTCGCTCCAGCAGCGAGGCGCGGATGCGGCGGAAGGTCTGCGACGCATCGGAATATGATGGCGCGTTCAGCACAAAGGAGAGGGCCTCCGAACCCGGCGGTTCCTGGCTTGCCCGCGCCGATTTCCGTGCCGACCGACCTCGCCGGAACTCGGGAACGATACCGAGACATTCTGCCCCGCAAATGTCTTCGACCTGATCGGATGTCCGGATTTTTCGATCCGAGGCTTCGATCGCGAGCGCCACAAGGCAGCCGACAAAGCCGCCGGCAAGAATGCTTCCGATCAGCAGGACAATAAGCCTCGGCCCGTCCGGCCGGATCGGCGGCTCGGCTTCGGATATCACCGTTGCGTTCGGACCTAGTCCGATCAAACGCTCGCGCAGCCATGGATTGTCCGCAGCGTCCGGGTCCAGCGTGCCGCCGCGGTCCCGCAAATAGACCTGCACGATTTCGTTCACGATGCGCGCGGCTGTCGTGGGATCGGAATCCTTGAAATTCACCATGATCGTATGGCTTGTTCCGGAGCGGTGAACGGAGAGATTACGCCTCATCCATTCAAGCACCTGGCCCATCACGATGGTGTCTTCGTTAACAGCGGCAGGCGTTTTCGCCGGTCCGGCCAGCCATTCCCGCGCGATCTGGCCGATCCCAGGAGGCCGCGGAGAAAAGTCTCCGGTCTCGCGGAGCTTGAGCGCCTCAATGACCTTCAGCAGCACGTTGCGTGACTGGAGCACTTCGACCTGGTTCTGCACCAGCGAGGTATCGGTCCGGCCGAGCGTCAGCACCGCATCCGAACCGGGCTGCAGTTCCTTCGTGAAGACGAGCAGTTGGGACGATGCCGTATAAGTCGGCTGTTTCAGCAAGCCGAAGGCCAGCCCGAGCAGCAGGAAAACAAAGCTGCAAAAAACAATGAGCTTTTTACGGCGAAGAAGGCCACCAATAATAAAGCGGACTATATCCGGCGCTTCGCTGCCGAATTGGGTCCAGGTGTCTACATTATCCTCGAGCGACCACGTCTTCTTTCTCTTACGGTCCAACATGCGCTGCCCGACACCCACTCGTTTACACTTTGACATGTCCGCCGACTGAGGATCGAACATTTCTGCACATTTACACTATTTTAGCACTTGTTGCGAAGAAAACTGGAAGCTGCTCCTGCCCAATAGCGCGCGGTTCGGGCCGATTGTGAAGCGCGTATCGCCGATAACCTTAATCCCAGAGCGGCTCCCGCTTTGTCGCGGCACCGATCCGGACTCTTCCGGAAATGCCCGGTTCTTACACAGCTAGGGGCAATTCCTGCCCAAATCCGACCCCAGCCTCCGACAGACTACGACTTTTGTCGGACAGGCGGCGCGTCCTCTCACTTTCACACTCCTGTGATCGTCCGGAAAAAGCGACGTTCGCCACTGTCACCGAGGACAACCAGCGCCTTAACCACGTGCCGCCAAAACAGCTGCCGCGGCAGGACACCCATCATGAAAAACTGCAGTTCCGTTAATAACGGAACTAAACTTGCAGGGTCAGGCCCGGCGTGTCGTTCCGGGTCTCAGCTCGAGACGTCGACCCTGCCCCAATCCGGACGCCCTCGCCAGTGAGCGGCCGACTAGTGAAGAGTGATGCCTGCTTTGAACACCAGCACTCGCTTCAATGCGCTCGGACTCATCTTGGCCGCTTTGGCAGGCACGACGCTGTCCCTCGTTCTCACGGGATTTGTCTTCGGCGTCAGCAACAACATCTTTCATCTGGGCATCATGGCGGAGCTTTATGATCTGCCGCAATTTCATGACGACGCCTTCAATCAATCGCTACGGCACTTTGCCTCCGGCTTCTGGCTGTTGTTCAGAGGCACCGCCAATGACCTCGATCCTGCAATCACGTTCGCGATTCTACACTTTGCGAGCCGCTTTCTTTGCTTCATCGGCTTCCTGTTAGCTGCATCCTTGCTCGGGATAACGAGCCTGACGGAACGGCTGATCTTTTCTGTCCTGCTCGCCGCCGCAACGATGATGCGCGGTTTTTCTTCCGCAGGGGACGGCGGCCTGTTCTACAATTATTTCACTCACAGCGAGATTGCGAATGGCCTGACCCTGCTTGTTGTCTATTTTTGCGTTCGCGCCCAGCTGCATTATGCCGTTGCGGTCAATGGACTGGTCTTTTTCATCAACGCCTTCATCGCATTCTGGAACATGTTCCCGATTGTCGCATTCCTGATCTACAGGCTGCGCGCGCACCTGTCGTCCCGCAAGGAATTTTTACGCCTCTCACTTGGATCGCTGGTTTTCCTGCTGCTGGCGGCGCCCGTCCTCATGATGGTTCTTCGCAACCCCGACGCCATTCAGGGCAGCGAAACTGCGTATGTCGATTTTCTCAGATACTATTATCCGCAGCATTTTTTCTGGGATGCCAATGGTCTGCGCGCCAATGCGGCACTTGCCCTGATTACAACTCTCGGATTTCTGTCCTTTCAATATTCGGGCGATGAAGGCCGCAAATTCCAGCTGGCCCTTCTCTCATTCTGCTTCGTCTACGTGATAGGCATTATCATCCCCAGCCTGACGGACTCGCGCCTTCTCCTGAATCTGCACCTGCTGCGTTCGTCGACAAACATACAATTGCTTGCGACGCTCGGCCTGATCTGCCTCGCAACCCGATGGCTCACTTCCGAAAGCGCGACGGACCGCCTTCTCTTTGGACCCGTGCTTGCAACCGTCATGTGCCTGCCGAAATCGTTTCTGCCGATCGCATTGATCGGCCTCATTGTCAGACCTTTTGCCGGCGGACTGAAATTCGAGAACTTCTGGATCCGGCGGGCCGCGGCAGCGGTCGTGTTGCTTTACACAGGATTTATCGGCTGGTCGGCGATGGCCGAAAACAGGCAACTCAACGCAGCGATCGGGGAATGGCGCACCGTCGCCTTATGGGCCAACGTCAACACAGATGTGAACGCCGCCTTTCTACTGCCGGTCGTCGACCCAAACGATGAAAAAGTTAACGCCGATCCGGCCAAGGGCGCAGGGTCGGAGACGTTCGAATATTATTCAAAGCGGTCGAGTTGGGTTGACTTCAAACGCGGGGCGGCCGCTATGTGGTCCCCCTCGTATCTGCCTGAATGGCGACAGCGCATCGCTGAGACGACGGCGTTGCATTCCGTTGCCGCCATGCGGGATTATGCCCGGCGCCATGACATACAATATATCATCTGCGACTGCACCAAGGCCGATACCGACGCTGTATTCCGCACGCAACACCTGTGTGTCTTGGCAGCCTCGGGCCGTACGACAAGCCAGCATTCCAGCACCAGACGGCGCCTGGCCAATTGGCCGGTCGCGAATCCTTCGGTCACCCATCCATGACGCTGCAATCGCATAGCCCGACGTCGGATCGACGTCTTCAGGATCCCTCGCAAATGGCAATCGCTTCAGATGGCCCTCTCGGATTGCGCCAGGGGTCCGGCCCGACGGGCCAGGGATATCGTGCAGCACGCATGATCGGCGATATGTGCATCACTGATGCCACCTTCGACGTGATGCGCCGTCTCCTGTGCAAGCGCGCCGGTGCTGGCCTCCAGACCTGTATATTTTTCGCGAATGCGCATTTTGTGGTTCAGTGCCAGAATCTAAAGGACAAGATGCGCGCGCCGGGCATCATCGTTCTTCCCGACGGAATCGCCATCGACACCGCATCGCGTATTCTGTACGGCAGGACCTTTCGGGAGAATTTGAACGGCACCGACTTTATCCCGCGTCTGCTGAACTCTATGCCCCGGAACACGGCGGTCTATCTTCTCGGTGCCAAACCGGCCTCGGTCACCGCGGCGGCAAACGCCTTGCGAGAGATACCCACCGTCAATGTCGCCGGTACCACAGACGGATATTCAATGTGGAAGGACGAGGCTGCCACCATCGGCGCGATCAATGCAGCCAGCCCGGATATCCTTCTGGTCGCTCTCGGAAACCCGCTTCAGGAACAATGGATTCTTGACAACAGGGCGAAGCTGGATGTGCCGTTGATCTTCGCGGTCGGGGCCTTGTTCGATTTTCTTTCCGGGCATCAGGTGCGCGCTCCTGGATGGATGCGCAGTCTGCGATGCGAGTGGCTCTATCGCATGCTGCGCGATCCACAGCGGCTGGCCGGGCGCTATAGCATCGGCATCGCCAGATTCGCGCGCGTTGTGGCGCGGTCCCGGTGACATTACGGGTCCGAGATTCGCTATTGTCTCGGACATGCCACCGGAACATTGCATTCACGCCGGTGTCAAATGCTTGTGATATCCGACGCCAGCCGACGCCTGCCCGTTTTGCAGGTCGCCATTTCGCGCGCGCGCACGTTAAGATTAAGACTAATATTCCGTTGCCCCCGCAACTAGTCCGCACTGATATGAGCCAGCATATTTTCACACAATGCAGATCGTTGCATTCGGGGTGAGTGTCGTATGAGCAAGGGATTGAGAGCAACGGCGGCCGTCATCTCAAATGACATTGAGAGCGAGGGCGCGTCTGTTCCGAAGCAGGCGGCACCGGTTCCGCTGCTGATCGATCTTGATCGCACCTTGCTTCGCACCGACCTCCTGTTCGAAACGGCGCTCGCCTATGTGACCACACGGCCTCATCGCATTTT
>JAEVZN010000365.1 GCA_023392205.1 Pseudomonadota bacterium | reverse complement strand
TATCTGCAGATCGGCGAGCACAAATACGGCAAACCGGTCCTGGATCGCGCGATCACCTATGGCGTCGACCTCTATGACGCGCTCAAGATCGGGCTGATCTCCATGGATTCCACCATGCGCTCGAATCTCGGGGTCGGCATGCCGATCGATGTGCTGGTGGCGCGACGCGACGCCTGCGACGCGGAATTGTCGTACCGGAACGAGCCGGGCGAGCCGTATTTCCACGACCTGCGCGAACGCTGGTCGGCGGCGCTCCGGGCCGCCCATATCGCCATCCCCCGCCCGCCCTATGCCGGCACGAGCTGACGCGCTTTAACGCTTCATTAGCCGTATCGCGGGTTTGATGCTGCGGGTGCGCATTGCGTCCACTTCCACCGTGCCGTGCAAGCCCGTGGCAAGTATTGTGACATAGAGCTTGCGCCTGGAATTATTGTCGAAGAGGCGTAGCGTGGCGCGTTTCGGTTCGCGTTTGGCCGAGAATGGTATGCCGGGTTCATGGGACCGGGCGCGGCTCAGCATCGTCGTCCCGATCAGCGTCATTGTCGCTGTTGCGATCCTGTGCATCGTCGTCGCCGTCATGACATCGGCCCAGCGTGCCGATGAGGTCGCGCTGGACCACGAAAAGCAGCTCTTCGCACGCGCGCTTTCGAGCTATACGGACCGGCTCCTTCGCGAGGTGGAAAGCGTCGCCGCAACGGACGAAGCCGCGCGCCGGATCCGCGAGCGCTGGGACCACGACTGGGTGCATAACCGGGTCGGTCTCTGGCTGAAGAATTATTTCGATCACGACTTCGTCTTCATCACCGACGAAGGCTCCAGACTGCGTTATGCGCTGCTCGGGCGCGACAGCGTGGACCCGCGCTGGTTCAACTCGATCCTGCCCGAACTTGCCCCGACCCTGGCGCTTGCGCAGGGCACCGACCCGGCCTCGGTGCATGGCGCGGTGCAGATGACAGCGCGCAAGACCGACGCGAACGACCAGCCGGAGCGGGTCGCGACCATCCAGCGCTTTCTCGGACGCCTCGCCTCGGTGGCCGTGGTGCCGATCGCACCGGGGACCGGAACCGCCACCGCCGACGGACACACGCCCTATGTCGTGACCGTGAAGTTTATCAATGAAGAAATGATGGCGGACTTCGCCTCCTGGGTTCAGCTTCAGGATCTTCGGCTGGTCGAACTGAGCGGAGATTTCGGCGGCTACGTCAAAACTCTCACGGACGCGGCAGGATCGACGATCGCGCGCTTCTCCTGGACGCCGAAGCGGCCGGGCGCCGAGATCGTTACCAATGTCGTGCCGTTCATCGCGGTGGCGTTTGCGGGCTTCGGCCTGCTCGCAGCCCTGATCCATGGCTATATGCGGCGCACGGCCTATACGCTCGAACAGAGCGAGAAGCGGTTGCGCTTCCTCGCCCTGCACGATCCGCTTTGCGGATTGCCGAACCGCAACTTCTTCGGCGAGCGGCTGGAACAGGTCATCAAGAGCGTGAAGGCGGGCGGGCCGTCCGCCGCGGTCTTCTATATCGATCTCGATCATTTCAAGGATGTGAACGACACGCTCGGTCATCCGGTCGGTGACGAACTCATCCGCGAGGTCACCGCAAGGCTGTCCAACCTGCTGCGTCCCGACGATCTGGTCGGCCGCCTGGGCGGCGACGAATTCGCCATCATCACCACCGGCGCCACCGACACTGCCGCCCTGCAGCGCACCGCCGAGCGCATCATCGCGACCATCTGCACGCCCTACGAAATCGCCGAGCACAACATCCTGATCGGCGCCAGCATCGGCATCGCCACCGTCGACCGCCGCGCGCAGGGCGACGCCGCCGATGTGATGCGCTATGCCGACATGGCACTGTACCGGGCCAAGAATGAAGGGCGCAACCGCGCCTGCATCTATGACACGGTCATGGATGCGGACCTGTCCGAGCGCAAGCAGATCGAGCGCGATCTGCGCGCGGCCATCGGCACCGATCAGTTGCGGCTGGCCTACCAGCCGATTGTCAATGCCAGCGGCGAAACCATCCTGGCCGTAGAGGCTTTGTCACGTTGGGTGCATCCCGAGCGCGGCGATATCGAGCCCGCGCGCTTCATCCCGATTGCCGAACATTCGGGCCTGATCGTCGAACTCGGCGACTGGGTGTTGCGGCGTGCCTGCAAGGAAGGCAAGGCCTGGCCGGGAGTGACCGTGTCCGTCAACGTCTCGCCGTTGCAATTCCGCCGCCCCGATTTCGTCGAGACCGTCGAACGGATCCTCGCCGAGACCGATTTCGACGCCACCTGCCTCGAACTTGAACTCACCGAAAGCACCCTGCTCGGCAATGTCGACAATGCCGAGATCGCCATGCACCGGCTGAAGGGGATCGGCCTTCGCCTTGCACTGGACGATTTCGGCACCGGCTATTCGTCGCTGGCCTATCTGCGGCGCTTTCCGTTCGACAAGCTGAAAATCGACAAGAGCTTTGTGCGCTCGATCGAGCGTTCGCCGGATGCAGGCGCGATTGTCCATGCCATTGTCGGCCTTGGCCGCGGGCTTGGCATGCAGGTCACCGCGGAAGGCGTGGAAACGGCCGAGCAGCATCTGTTCCTGCGTGCGGCCGGCGTGCATTCCATGCAGGGCTATCGCTTCGGCCGGCCGGGATCGCCCAATCTGATCTCCGCGCGCCTCGCCATGCCCGGCAATGGCCAGCGCGGCATCGCCGGCGACGCGGCGGCGATGGCCAGCTGATCCCTTCTTAACCCGGCCATTGCAGTGAAGCGGCCAATCCGTAGGATGGCCGCCCAACGCGGTCGCCGTGTCCCTTAAGGCATCACGGTAGGGCCAAGGCAAACACCGAAAACGGGAGACGAGGATGGCGGCGAAAGTAGCGCTGGTGACGGGTGCCGGCTCGGGAATCGGACGCGCGTCCGCACTGGCCCTGATGAAGGACGGCTTCGACATGGTTCTGGCCGGACGCCGCAAGGAGCCGCTGGACGAAGTGGCGAAGGAAGGCCAGGCGATGGGCCGCAAGGCGATTGCCGTGCCGACCGACGTAGCCGACCCGGAGCAGATCCGCGCGCTCTTCGCCAAGGTGAAAGAGACCTTCGGCCGGCTCGACCTGCTGTTCAACAATGCCGGCATCGGCGCACCGGCGGTGCCGCTTGAGGATTTGCCCTACGAGAAATGGAAAGCCGCGGTGGACACCAACCTGACCGGCCCGTTTCTGTGCACGCAGGAAGCCTTCAAGATCATGAAGGCCCAATCGCCCCGCGGCGGGCGTATCATCAATAACGGTTCGATCTCGGCCCATACGCCCCGCCCGCTGACCGTGGCCTACACGGCGACCAAACACGCCATTACCGGACTGACCAAATCCACCGCGCTGGACGGCCGTGCCTATGACATAGCCTGCGGGCAGATCGATATCGGCAATGCGGTCTCGCCGCTGACCGAACGGATGACACAGGGCATGATGCAACCGGACGGATCGGTTCGCGCCGAGGATCGGATGCAGGTGGAGGATGTCGGCCGCGCCATCAGCTATATGGCGAGCCTGTCGCTGGAATCGAACGTGCTGTTCATGACCGTGAAGGCTACCAAGATGCCGTTCGAGGGGCGCGGCTGAACTCACGCCAGTCTCCCGGATGGATTTTCCAGATGAAATCTGTCTAAAAGCCTGCCGTGACGCTCGACATCACCACCCTGTTTGCTGTGACCGTCTTCAGCCTGACGCTGGGCGGTGGATTGCTGCTGTTTGCGTGGTTGCAGGCACGCGAAACAACCGCGCTCGCCTGGTGGGGCGCGTCGTTTCTGCTGTTCGCGCCCACGACGGGATTGTTCGCCGCCCGGGGGGTCATTTCCGATGTATGGTCGATCCAGGCAGCCAATGCGCTGATGCTGGTGGGCTACGGCCTGTTATGGACCGGGGCGCGTGTCTTTGAAGGCCGCAAACCGCGGCCGCTCCTGATCCTCGCAGGCACGGCCATCTGGCTCGCCGCCTGCCAATTCCCCGGCTTTCTGCAATCTTTGCCGGCCCGTATCACGCTGATGTCGGTGCTGCTCGGGGCCTATACCCTGAGCTTTGTCTACGAATTGTGGCGCCGCCGTCATGACGGGCTGCTGTCGCGCTGGCCGATCATGGCGATTGCGACATTGCATGTCGTGCTGTTTCCGATCCGGGCGCCGTATCTGCAGTCGATGCCGTTTCCGCTTCAGTCGCCGTCCTACGGCATGCAAACGGCATCTCTCCTGGTCTTCGCGCCGCTTCTTTATACGTTCGCGATGGTATTTCTGCTGATGGCGCTCACCAAGGAGCGCGCCGAATCCCGCCAGCGTTACGCCGCGACCATCGACCCGCTGACCGGCATTCCGAACCGGCGCGGCTTCAGCGAGCGTGCCGAACGCCTGCTGGCGCGCGCGCAACGCGACAACAGCCAGGTCACGCTGCTGCTGTTCGATCTGGACCGGTTCAAGGACGTCAACGACCGCTTCGGACACCGCACGGGAGACACCGTGCTCACCCTGTTCACGCGCTCGGCGGTGGAGTCGCTGCGCCCGCTCGACCTGTTCGGCCGCTTCGGCGGCGAGGAATTCGTCGCCCTGCTGCCCGGCGTCACCAATGAAGGCGCCCTCACGGTGGCCGAACGAGTGCGCAGCCATTTCGAGTTCACGGCCGGCGCGGTCGACGGACGTCCCGTCGGCGCCACTGCCAGCGTCGGCATCGCGTCCGCGGCGGATGGCGCCTACGATTTCGATGCGCTCTATGCGATGGCCGATGCGGCCCTCTATCGCGCCAAGCAGAACGGCCGCAACCGGATCGAGGCGGGACGCCCGGCGCCGGGTCCCGACCTGCCCAGCCGCGAAGGGCCGACGCCTGACACGCCGGCGCGCACGATCACGGCTGCTTGACGGCGATACCGTGACCGGGATGGAACCGGTCTGTGCCGTTCCGCGTTTTCCCGCCAGTCAGCCTGGAGCTTGGCGATGGCAATTTTCGCGATCAGCCCACCGGTGCATCTGAACGACGGTCATGCCATCGCCACCTCATCGGAGGCTGCAGCGATCGTACGCCGCCACGCGATGGCCCATTGCTCGCTCAGCGCCGCAACATTGCTGCGGCGCCTCGAACATATCGAACACCAGCAACCGGAGGATGCCGCCGAGGCGCAGCGCCTCGCGCTCGAATTTCGCGCATGGGCCGCGCGAGAGGGCCTGTTGCTGAAGTCCCCGCAGCGACATCGGACCTCGCATTGACCGCGCGGTTCTGACTTCGGCAGCCTTTCGCTCAGGGGCGCTCAACCTTGGCGTCGTCGATGACCTTGCGCCATTTGGCGACTTCGCCCGCCACCCAGTCGCGCATCTCGTCCGGTGTCGAACCGCGCACTTCGTTGCCGATGCCTTCGAGCTTGTCGCGCACCTGCGGCTGTTGCAGCGCGTAGAGGATGTCGGCGTTCAGCCTCTTCACGAGGGGATCGGGCACGCCCTTGGTCGTCGCCACGCCCATCCATGAGCGCACATCGTAACCTTTCACCGTATCGGACACCGCAGGAATGCCGGGCAGGCTTGGCCAAGGCTTGGGACTTGTCACGGCCAGCCCCCGCACCGCACCGGAAGCCAGTTGCGGCCGCGTCACCGTAAGTGTGTCGATCATCACATCGATGCGCCCGCCGAGCAGATCGGTGACCGGCGCCTGGCCGCCGCGATACGGTACATGAACGAGTTCGATGCCCGCCATCGAAGCGAGCAATTCGCCGGCCAGATGCTGGGTCGAGCCGACGCCGACCGACGAGAAGGTGACGGTCTTCGGCTTCGCCTTCGCTTCGGCGACAAGATCGGCAAGCGACTGGAAGCGGTGATCCTTGCGCACCGAGATCACGAACGGAAAATAGATCAGCGTCGACAGCATCTGCAGATCGTCGACCGGATGAAACGGCAGCGACTTGTAGAGCGCGCCGCCAACGGCATGGCCGCCGGTCAGTACGATCAGGTTGTAGCCGTCGGGTTCGGCCTTCGCGACGCGCTCGGTCGCGATATTGCCACCGGCCCCGACGCGTGGCTCCACGATCACCTGCTGGCCCAGGCGCTCCGCCAGCACCGGCGCAATGATGCGCGCCACCGTATCGGAATTGCCGCCGGCGCCGAAGCCATGCGACAGCGTGATCGTGCGTGAGGGATATTTGTCCTGGGCCGCAAGCGCGGCCGGATAGGTCACGGCGGCACACAGGGCCACCACGGCAGCAAAGCGCATTTCCATCCTCCCGAATTTATCGAACTTTTTTTTCATCCTAGCCATCCGCGCGCGGGCCTGTAAACGCCTCTTGTCCGCATGGCTCCCAACCGCAATCATGTTGACGCCGGTTGAGGGGGAATCTTGGATCAATTGCAATCGTGCTTCGGCGCGCTGGCCATTCCGGCCATCGCTTTCGCATTGAGCGAGAATCACCGCGCCGTCTCGTGGCGGCGCGCCCCCCTCGCCAGGG
>JAEVZN010000004.1 GCA_023392205.1 Pseudomonadota bacterium | reverse complement strand
GCGCATCGATGGGCCGCGTCGCCTTCACGTAATCCAGAAATCGCGACATATCGTCCGGCAGGAATCCGGCCGGGTCCCCCACGCGCGGATCGATATAGATCGAGAACATGCCCTGCGACCATCTTTTGTCCGGGTCGGACGCTCCGTTGCCGGTCAGCGCACCGCCCAGCAACTCGCACATCAGGGCGAGACCGGAGCCCTTGTGTTCGCCGAAGGCGCGCAATGCCCCTGTGCCCTGTTTGTGATTGCGTGCGGGGCCGGGTCCATAGGCGCCGTAAAGGGCCTCGGGATTGCCGGTCAGTTCACCGTCCGCCGTGACAAGCGCATCTGTCGGCAGAGCCTTGCCACCCTGGCTTGCCACCATCACCTTGCCCTCGGCGACAAGTGAGGTTGCAAAGTCGAGGATCACCGGCGCATCGTTCGCGCGCGGCACGCCGATGCAGACCGGCGCCGTCGAAAAGCGGCGCTCCACACCGCCGAAGGGCGCGACCAGCACCGAACCCGCAACATTCACGAAATGGACGGAGATCAGGCCCTCGGCGGCGGCCATTTCCGCCCATTCCCCGACCCGCCCGACATGACCGGAATTGCGAAGCCCGATCGCCGACAATCCGCCCGCCCTGCACTTTTCGACGCCGATGGCGACGGCCTGCGGCGCCGTGGTCTGGCCAAAGCCGAACTGGCCGTCCAGCACCGCGATGACCGGCGTATCGACCACCGGCACGACAACACGATCCGGGATCAGCAGGCCATCGCGCGTCCAAGCCGCATAGCGCGGGACACGCGTCACGCCGTGGCTGTCATGCCCGGTGAGATTCGCGTTGACCAGATAAAGTCCGACCCGCTCGGCCTCGCCGGCCGAACAGCCAAGTGCCACGAAAATATCGGCAACAAACGCCTTGAGTTGCTGAGCGCGAACCACAGGCATGACATGTCCTCATGAACCGGGGCCGGATTGCAGGACAGGTGCGACCACATCCTTCCAACTGGCCGGCGGAGATTGCAGGCGCCTTTCGCCGGTCAGGACTTTGGCTGTCGCGGCAACGCCGAACACGCCGCTTCCGAACTCGTCCTTGATCTCGCGCAAAGCCGTTTCAATCGCGCGCACATCGAGCCGGTCGGACGGTTCGTATTTCAGATAGGTCATGGCCGCGCGCCGCGGATCGTTGCGGATGATTCCGGCCGCTTCATCGATGGCGCGCGCAACGGCCTGGGCGAGCGCGGGCTGAGCCGTCAGGCGGCCTCGTGTTGCCGCGATCACCAGAAAGGACGCCTTGCCGTCCATTACATCCGCAGACGTCAGCAAAATCCTCGCCTTTGGGTCTCGCGCCGCGAGTTGTGAAAAAGGCGGCGACGCGAAATAGGCGGTTATCTGGTTGCGCTCGCCCGTGAGCGCAGCGAGTGCATCCTCGTGCGGCATCACCACGATCTGCTTTTGCAGGCGTTCCCAATTCACCCCGCGCGTCCGTTCTGCATGCAGGCGCAGAAGCGACACTTGCGGCGCGGTCAATGCAGGCACCGCGATGCGGTCATTGGGCTTCAGGTCGGCCAGCGAACGGATGTCCCTGCGTGCGGTGAGCAACACAAGCGGCAGCGTTGTCAGCCCGGAAATGACTGTCGGTTCTTCCGCCGTCCCGCCCTTGCCGTCGCGCACCAGCAGCAATGCCGACACGCCGAATGTGGCGGTGTGAATCTCGCCCCTGGCGAGCGCGTCCTGCATGGCGGCCGCGGTGGGAAATCTGCGCAACGCAAAGCGTGCCGGGAGGCCAGCGGCGCGGCCATGCTTCTCGAACAGCTTAAGATCCTGCGCGAGATAGATAGGCAAAAATGCGATGCCGTGACCGACGCCGATTTGCGTCGTACCGGTGGCGGCGGGGCGCGGCGCCTTGGATTTCGGCCCAGCATTGGCGGGAATGGCCGCGGCACAAGCCGCGGCCATTGTCAGTATGCAGAGTGCGGCGCGCAGCGCGCGCATCAGCCCTTCTTTTCGTCCTCGATCGGATTGGAGAGAATGCCCACACCCTCCACCTCGATCTCGCAGACATCGCCGTGCTTCATCCACAGCGGCGGCTTGCGCGCATGGCCGACACCGGACGGTGTCCCGGTGACGATCACGTCGCCCGGCATGAGGGTCATGGCCTGCGTGAGATCGACCAGCGTCTCGGCAACGGGGAAGATCATGTTGGCCGTATTGTCGGATTGCAGCACCTGACCGTTCAGGCGCGTTTCGATCTTCAGCCCGATGGCGCCGGCCGGCAATTCGTCGGCGGTGACCATCCAGGATCCGAAGCCGCCGGTGGCGTCGAAATTCTTGCCCATATCCCACTGGGCAGTGCGGCGCTGGAATTGACGGATCGAGCCGTCATTGAAGCAGGAATAACCGGCAATGCAGGAATAGGCATTGTCCATGGTCAGGTGCTTGGCCTGCTTGCCGATCACGATCAGCAGCTCGCATTCATAGTCCAGCGTCTCGGACGCCAGCGGCCGGATGATCGGCTTCTGGTGTGCCACAAGCGACGTGGTGCAACGCATGAAGATCGACGGCGAAGTCGGCTTCTGGTGTCCGCCTTCCTTGGCATGTTCGAGATAATTCAGGCCGAGGCAGACGATCTTGCCGGGATTGGCGACCGGCAGCGCATAGGTGATGCCGGACAGCGGCACGCGGGCGGAGGCCGGCGCCTTTTTGGCGGCGTCGGCGAGCGCGCCGAGGTCGCCACCGGACCGGCGCAGGACTTCGCCGAGATCGGCCGGGATATTTGCGTCCACGGCCTGCAGGTCGATGACCTGATCTCCCTCGACGACACCAAGGCGTGTTTGCTTGTCCCGCTCAAAGCCGACAATCTTCATGTTCCAAAAATCCAAAATGCAGGGGTTGGTCGGAGCGGACAGGCCGCGCGCGCCGCTTCTTTAGCCCCTGCCCGCCGTTCCGCCAAGCCGCTGGCGAAGGCCGCGCCGGCGGCCGCCGGAGGTCAGCACCGCTGTCGCGGGAGACGACCTGTCCGCGCAATGGGGCGACGTGCACGCTCACCGGTATGCTCTTGCCCGAGCAATCGCAGTTCTAAGAGCATGACAAACGCCGCCCCCGCGCCGGAATAGGACTATTTTCATGTGAAACGACGCCGCCTGACGCCGGGATTCAGGGCCTTTTTCGTGCAATCTGGACGGCACACGACGGCGTCGCCGCCCTGCAATTCAGCGCGGCAAAGTTTTTTGCGGCCAGGATTCAATCGTCCGGCTTGAATTCCGCGCTATTCGCACTTCAGCGCGTGAACAGCGAAAAGCCCGGACCTGTCGGTCCACATCTTGACCGGTTTCCACGACGCACCGCGCGCGAGGGCGCGGAAGGTATCCGGCGAATATTTGTAGCTGCATTCGGTGTGGATCGTTTCGCCGGCGCGGAACTCGAAGCTGGAATCGGCGACCCTCACCTTCTGACGCTTGGTGCTGGCCAGATGCATCTCGATCCTGCTCTTCTCGCGATTGAAGAAGGCATGATGCTCGAAAGTATCCAGCTTGAAATTGCCGGACAATTCGCGGTTCATCCGGCGCAGCAGGTTCAGGTTGAACTTCGCGGTCACGCCGGCTTTGTCGTTATAGGCAGCGTGCAGGACTGCCGGATCCTTCACGAGATCCACGCCCACGATCATCACCGCACCCTTGCCGAGCGTATCTGCCGCATTGCGCAGGAACGACGCCGCGTCATGCGGATCGAAATTGCCGATTGTCGAGCCGGGGAAAAACCCGGCCCGCGCACGGTCCTGCACCTGGTCCGGTAACGCAAACACCTTGGTGAAGTCGGCGGTGACCGGGATGATCGGCAGATTCGGATAGTCTTTCGCCAATGCTCCGGCTTCAAATTCGAGGAAGTCGCCGGAGATATCGACCGGCACATAGGACGAAAGCTGCGGCGCAGCATCGAGAAGGATTCGCACCTTGCTGCAGGCGCCACTACCGAACTCGATCAGCGACGCACCGTCCGGGATCAGGGCTGCAATCTCGGCCGCATTGTCGGTGAGGATCTCAAGCTCCGCACGGGTCGGATAATACTCATCGACCTGCGTGATCTCCTCGAACAGGCGGGAGCCCTCGTGGTCGTAGAAATACTTCGGAGACAACCGCTTGGGGGACGCCGTCAGGCCGGAAATTACATCCGCGGCGAATGCATCGCGGTCGCTGTCGTGATCGTGCGCATCCTGTTCCGCATTGCGGCGGGCATTTTGCGGCATGACCGCACTTTTCGTATTTGACATCAGATATACTCGGAGAGCCGCAGACCCGTGAATTGCCAACGCGCCGGCGGGTGGAAGAAGTTTCGGTAGGTCAAACGCGCATGACCCGGCGGAGTTGCAACCGACGACCCGCGCAGGACCATCTGATTGACCATGAACTTGCCGTTATATTCGCCGATCGCGCCCTCGGGAGCGCGGTAGCCGGGGTATGGTAGATAAGCCGAACGGGTCCATTGCCAAACCGCCCCGAAGGCGTCCTCGATCAGGCCGAGCCGTGCAGCCGTTTCCCATTCGAATTCGGTCGGCAGATCCTTGCCGGCCCAGCGCGCAAAGGCATCGGCCTCGTAATAACTGACATGGCAGATCGGCTGATGGGGCGCCACCGTGCGCAAGCCCGACAGCGTCATAGCATGCCATTGCCCGTCGACGTTGTGCCAGTGTCCCGGCGCCTGCCAGCCCTCGGCTTCGCACATCGACCATCCATCGGACAGCCACAGCGATGGCGTCATGTATCCGCCGTCTGCAATGAAAGACTGCCATTGCGCATTGGTCACCAGGCCGCGGGCGATCCGCATCGGCTGCGACAGCACGCGGTGCCGCGGTGCCTCGTTGTCGAAATGAAAGCCGTCGCCCTCGTGGCCAATCATGTGGATGCCGGCAGGGACCTCGACGAATTCCTCGGTGGTGCTGATCTGCGGCGCTGCCCAGGACGGATCATAGGCCGGAAAGGTGGGGTTCTGTGCGAAGCCATGCAGAATATCGGTCAGGAGAAGCTCCTGATGCTGCTGTTCGTGGTGCAGCCCGATCTCCAGAACCGGGAAAATCGCGTCGCAGGTGGCGGCATCGGCCTCCTCGATCAGCCGCGCAACCGCGCGATCCACATGCGCCCGATAGGCACCTACATCCGCGGCATTCGGCCGCGTGATCAGTCCGCGCTGCGGACGCGCATGGCGAGGCCCCGCGGCGACGTAATAGGAATTGAACAGAAATGGAAATCTTTCGTCGAAAATACGGTAGTCGCGCACATGCGGGACCAGCAGAAAAGTCTCAAAGAACCATGTCACATGCGCTCGATGCCATTTCGTGGGACTGGCATCCGGCATCGACTGGATGATCTGGTCCTCGGCGGACAGCGGCGCCGCGCGGCGTTCGGTCTCCGCGCGCACGGCAGAAAAGGTCTCCAGCCAGTAACGGCGGCTGCTGCGATCGACGGCATGCTGATTGTGGGCCTGAATTTGCATATTTGGGCCTAAAATTGCATGTCGGATTGAAATTGCATGTTGGGATGGCCTCCCCGGCTGACCGAGATAACGATGGGTACAGCCTTTTCCAATAACCGAACCCCGATTTTGTTCCGTCGTGACAAGACACAAAAAAATGGCAGCAAAATCAACCCCTGACCGGGATGTGTTGAAGTATCGCGCCGTGACATGCGCGCGCGAGCGAGGACCGCGGCGCGCGCTATCCTGCCCGAGCAGATACGAACGCCTTGGGGAATTTCCGCCAGAACACCCGCGATAACCGGGGGATTTCTCCGCTGTTCGGCGAGGTTCTGCGTCTGCTTTGCAGTCTTCTGGACAATTCTGTGGAGCGCACTTATGGCGCTGTGCGCATTGCAGCGGACCTCATCGTCAATCCAGCAATGCGCTTTTCGCGGTTTCGCGATTGCGGCGGCGGCGCAGAAACCAGACGAGCTGCAATACACCAAAGAGCAGACCTGCGCCGAGCGTCATGAACATGAGCGCCGGGATCAGTTGTGAAGTATCCATGACAATCTCCGTGTCGTTACGGAGCCAACGTCAGGCCGCTTCTTCGCGTTCCGCCACATCGCAGTAAAATGGACGCACCGCCTGCGCGTGCGGTGTCAACCAAAAAGGACGCAACGCGCAGTCACGCGCGATGCGATTGGGTCGCGCCACGATCCGCGAGAGGAAAAATGCTCACGCGCGCGTCGTCTCAAGCGCCGCCAGCGCCGTCTTCAACGCGTTGCCGCTATCGTCGGAGAGTGCCGCCTTGCGCAAGCCTGCAAGCTCGCGGGCGGCGTCGCCGCGTTCGCGCAGCTTGGGCAGCAGCGCCATGAGCGTCTCGTAACTCTCGCGGCCGCGCGCATGCGTATCGCCATAGCCCTTCACCAGGCCCAGGCAATGCGCAACCTCCACCGCCAGCGGATAATCGACCGGCGCGATCTCCACCACACGCGCGAGCCAGTCGGTGATGCGGTTCTGCTCGTCGATCCAGCGCAGCGAGCGCGGACGCATGCCCTTCATGCTGGCTACGAAATAGAGCAGCATGAAGCCGTGGATCGACGACGTCTTGACCCTGCGGCCCCTGGTCGTGAAGCGGTCGACGATACCGCGCGCCCATCCCGTCCGCAGCAGCCAGCGACCAAGACCGGCCGGCAATGTCTCGGCGATCTCCTGCGTGCGCGGATGCATGTATTCGACAATGTCGAGCAGTTGCCCCGGCTTGACGATGACTTCCTGGCGCACGCGCTCGAAGCGCGAGGCGCGGATCTTCAACTCTGCCACCCGGATCGTGTCTTCATAAGACATGGCAAGCGCAAGCTGCCGCGCGACTTCGGTGAGCAACTCATCCGGCTTGCCCGGACGCGCCGTCTCGATCGCCAGCAATGGCTCCAGGCGTTGCAGATAGAGCCTGGCGTAATCCTCGTTCTGGTAATCGGCAAGCCGCACCACGCCGGCGCTGACAATCGGGCGCGACACGATGGAGAGCTGCGCATCGATGCCGGAGACCAGCTTCGCAACGGCGCTGTCGCGGGCCTGCGGATCGAACGGCAATTCGGAGGGAAGCGCCGGCGTATTGCCGGACGCCGCCGCCTCGAAGCCCGCATTGAAGGCGCGCACACTGGATTCCACGCCGACACCACCGCGCCGGATCGTCGCCTCGAACGCCATGCGCTGGAACGGCAGCGTGCCGGACCCGGCCAGGGCGCCGAAAAGCACGGCACTCACCAGACTGCCGGTGGCTTCCGCGATGCTCGCCATGTCGAAGGCATGCAAACGGCGCGAGGCTTCTTCGGTCGATTTCAACAGCGCCGCGCCATCGACGCGGCCATCGGCCAGCGCCGTGCGCTCCAGCATCGTGAAGACCCGGTGCGTGGACGCAATCAGCGTCGTGCGGTCGGGCGTCACCAAGCCGCGGGTGATCGCACGGCCCGCTTCCATCAGTTCCGAGGCCAGCACGATATCGACATCGCCCGGCACCGGCATCAGCGCCAATACGGGTTTTTGGTCGCGTGCGGCCGCCTTCGGGAACAGCTCGACATAATAGATGGTGGCGCCGGTGCGCTGGGCGACGCCGGGCACCGAGGTCATCTGCGCGAGATAGCCGCCATGCTCGGCAAGGTCGATGATCCAGTCGGCGAGCACCCCGCCGCCCTCGCCGCCCATCGCCAGAATGGCGATGGTGATCGGGCGGACCTTTGCGGCGCCGCGGGTATCGACAAGTGGCGTGTTCATGCCGTCACCGCCTTGCGCTCCAGACGGCGCTGGAAGAAGCCGATCACCGCATCGCGCATGCGCTGCCGGAATTTGTCCCAGCCGGTCGGGTTATCGACGATCGAGGCCTGGTAGAAGGACGGGCACAACACCGCCGCATGCGCGACCTCGCCGCAATTGCCGCAGCCGACGCAGGTGTTGATCACCCGCGTCACCGGATCGCGCCGCAGCGGGTCGAGATTGGGCGCAATGGTCAGCGACGGACAGCCCGACAGCCGGATGCAGGAATGATCGCCCGTGCAGGTGTCGGGATCGACGCCGAACCGGTCGCGCACCACGCGCTCACCGCGCTTCACCGCCTCGCGCAACAATGGCTTCACGCGGCGTTGCTTGTTGAGCATGCATTCCGACGAGGCGATGATGACCTTCGGCCCCTTGGTCTCGGTCGTCAGCGCGTCACGCAAGGTATCGCGCATCTTCGCGACATCGTAGGTGCGGGTGATGTGCCGCACCCACTCGACGCCGACGCCGCGCACCGCCTTCTCGATCGGATGCTGTGTGGAGCGCGTCTCCACGTTCGCGGCAGACGACAGAATATCCTGCCCCCCGGTTGCGGCGGCATAGCCGTTATCGACAATCAGCATCACGCCGTCGGTCTTGTTGAAGACCTGATGGCCGACACTCGACACAAGGCCGTTATGCCAGAAGCCGCCGTCGCCGAAAATGGCAATCGATCTCCGGCCCGGCGCGCCCGACAACGCACCTGCAGCCGCACCACCCAATCCGTACCCAGTCATGGTATTGCCGATACTGAACGGCGGCAAAATAGAAAACAGGTGACACCCGACGTCGCTGCTCACGTGCTGTGGCCCTAGCTCCTGCTGCACGAGCTTCATGGCCGAGAAGATCGGCCGCTCCGGGCAACCGGTGCAGAAGGATGGCGGCCGCCCCTGCACATTGGTCCCGAGCGTCTCCAGCGCCGCCGGCAGGCTCTTATTGGTCTGGATTGGCTCATCTGGCGCAAGAATATCCGGACGATGCAGGGTGCAGAATTTCTGGATGCCAGCCTTCAGCACACCGCCGGTATATTCGCCGGCCATCGGCAGCACCGACTTGCCCTCGATCCGCGTCTGGATATCGGCGCGCCGCAATATCGTACTCATGGCCTGCTCGATGAATTCCGGCTGGCCCTCCTCGATCAGCATGATCGCTTTCTTGCCGGCGCAGAAGCGCACGAACTCGGCATCGACCAGCGGATAGGTGCAGTTGAGCACGTAGAGCGGAACGCGGCTGTTGCCGTAGATATCGGCGAGGCCCAGGATCTCCATCGCCCGCAGCACGTTGTTGTACATGCCGCCCTGCATGACAATGCCGACATCGGACACGTCACCGTCGAAGAATTCATTGATCCTGTTCTCGACAATAAAATTCACCGCGGCCGGCCAGCGCTGCTCGATCTTTTCCCTCTCATGGGCGTAAGTGGTCGGCGGCAAGGCGATGCGCGCCAGATCGCGACTCGGATTCGCGAGCGCGCCCAAGCCGGACAAATGCGGCTTGACGTTATCTTTCGCGATGAAGCTGCCGTAGACATGACAGGCACGAATCCGGAGTTCCAGCATGACCGGGGTGTTGCTGGCCTCGGAGAGCGCAAATCCCGACTCCACGCATTTTACAATGGACGCGACATCGGGCCGCGGGTCCAGCAACCATACCTGCGACTTCATTGCGAAGGCATGGCTGCGCTCCTGAATGATCGAAGAGCCCTCGCCGTAATCCTCGCCCACGATAATGAGCGCGCCGCCTTTCACCCCTCCGGATGCAAGATTTGCAATCGCGTCGGACGCGACATTCGTACCGACGGTTGCCTTAAACGTGCACGCGCCTCGCAACGGATAATTCACCGAGGCCGCCAGAGAGGCGGCAGCGGCGCTTTCGTTCGCGGCGGATTCAAAGCGAACGCCAAGCTCGCCCAACAGTTCCTGCGCATCGTTGAGCACGTCAATGAGGTGCGAGACCGGCGCGCCCTGATAGCCGGACACATATGCGACCCCGCACTGCAACAGCGCTTTCGTAACGGCCAAAATGGCTTCGCCCCTGAATTCCTGTCCGTCGCCCAGACGAAGCTTTTCAACCTCATTCCTGAAAGATCTTTCAGCCATCGTTTCCTCATTCCGGTCGAGGCAAGTGCGAGCCAAATCTGATTTGCAATTTATATTCGCGCGAATATACTATTCTTCTGGATCCTGACCAGTTTCATTTTTCTGTACCTTCGGTTTCACCACGCTGGGAGTGACACGATGAGACGGATATCCTTAGGCTTGCTGTCCTCGGCCTTTATGGTCGCAACGACATATTCAGCTGCGCTGGCACAGGAAGTTACGCTTCGCGCGGTGACGGCGTTCGCCGAGGGCACGCAGTTTTCCAAGAATTTCGAACGTTTTATCGAAAAGGTGAACAAGGACGGCAAGGGCGTCATCCAGATCAACTACATCGGTGGACCGCGCGCCATGCCGCCCTTTGAGGTCGGGAATGCCGTCCGCTCGAAGGTGGTCGATATGGCCAATGTGCCCGGCGCCTTCTATACCAACCTCTTGCCGGAAGCCGACGCCATCAAGCTTATTTCGAAGCCGATGAGCGAACAGCGCAAGGATGGAACGTGGGAATACCTGAATGAGCTGCATAATCAGAAGCTGAATTCATTTTATCTCACGCGCCAGTTTCACAATATTCCGTTCCATATCTTTCTGAACAAAAATATCGACAAGCTCGACTTTACCGGCTTGAAAATTCGGGTGACGCCTGTTTACCGGGATATCGTACAAGCGATGAACGGAACGCCGATCACGACACCGCCCGGTGAAGTCTACACAGCACTCGAACGCGGTGTGGTCGACGGTTACGGCTGGCCGGCCATCGGGATATTCGATCTTGGATGGGACAAGGTGACCAAGTTCCGCGTGGAGCCGGCCTTCTACAGCGTCGAAGTTAGCGTTCTGGTCAATCTCGACACCTGGAAGTCACTGACCGACTCTCAACGCAAAGTCCTCAACGATGCTGCACTCTGGCTGGAGGCGCTCGACAGCGAGAATATTGCGGCTGTCGAAGCTGAGCGCGAACGACATATCAAATCGGGGATCAAGTCCATCGACTTCGGTCCGGACGAAGCAAAGAAATTCATCGACCGCGCGAACGAGGTTGGCTGGGAGTCGGTGATTGCGAAGTCGCCCGAGACTGGGAAAAAGCTCCGCGCCTTGTCGGGTAACTAGTTACCCCGCAAGCGGACACGTGCAGCCTTGGCAGGACTTCAGCTTTAATGCTGCACGCGACTCTCGGCATACAACATAGATCGAGTCGTCGCGCAGTCGCCCCGACCAGCCTGCGCGAACATGCGCGATTTTGAATCATCGAAAATCGGCACGCTGACGCCGCGGCCGTGCGCTGCGCGCACTGAAAGTTGTAGCGCAGCACACCCTGACTCATCTATACGGTCGCCCTAACCCCGGATCTTCCGGGTCGTCTATCTTTGCCGCCCAGCCGTTCGATCCCGCATCACTGGCTGCCGGCCATTCCCGGCCCGAAATGAGCAAGCAAGCTCAACTTGATGACTTCCTGCCCTATCTCATGAAT
>JAEVZN010000516.1 GCA_023392205.1 Pseudomonadota bacterium | reverse complement strand
CATGCAAGTATGTCCTTGCGGAAAGGCGCGTGTAACAAAGCGCGGCCCGCCGCCGGACGAAGAACGCCGCCGACGATGCGCCGGAAGGCGGCTGCCGGTGCAAGCCGTGCAGCACGACACAGGACTGTCCTGCGCCTGCCGGCGCATCGTCGTCCCTCATCCAACCCGCACGCTTGCGGGAATACACGCGCGCACGCGAATCCATCGAGGGCTGATCGCGGAGCGTTCACGCGCAACGTCTGTTCCGCCACCCTCTTGTCATCAGGCCTTGGAAACGCGAGTGTTTACGCCGGTTCCGGAGCCATCTTGCGAATCGCAAATGCAGATTTGCGGATGGGCGTCGGCGCAAAGAGCTGGGAGCGAAGCTGATGGCTCAGGCACCTGCCTATGATGTCGATATTTTCACAAACGAGGTGATTCAGAACCCTTGGCCTCATTATGCCGCGATGAGAGATCTCGGGCCGGTGGTCTGGCTGCCTCGGCATGAAAATTATGCTCTGGTCCATCATGCCGTCCTCGCCCAGGCCCTTCGCGACCACGATACATTTATCAGCGGCAAGGGCGTCGCGGCTTGTGCATTTGCGAATGAGATTCTGAGGGGCAATTCGGCCGCCTCGGACGGCGAACGTCACAGCCTGATTCGCCGTGCCACGTCGCCACCGCTGCTTCCCGCCGCTCTTGAGGACATTCGCAACCTGATCGAGGAAACGGCGGAACAGCTGATCGAGCAACTGATTGGGCGAGACAACTTCGACGCTATGAGCGAGCTCGCCGCGCATCTGCCTCTCACGATCGTGCGCGACCTGGTCGGCTTTGGAGACCATGGCAAGGACAATATGCTGCGCTGGGCAAGCGCAACATTTGATCTTATCGGGGTGCAGAACGAGCGGGGCAAGGCTGCGCTCGAGGTGTTCATGGAGCAGCGCCGGTTCGCGCAAAGCCAGACGCCCGAAATGGCGAAGCCGGGCAGCTGGACTCACAGGCTGCTGGATGTTGTCCAGCGGGGCGACCTTCCGGCCGAACTCCTGCCTTACGCAATGCGGGACTATATCGTCCCGAGCCTGGACACGACGATCTCGGCAACCGGTGAAATGATCTATCAACTTGGTCGCAATCCGGATCAGTGGGCGTTGTTGCGGTCCAGGCCGGAACTGGCGCGAAACGCTGCGAACGAAGCTGTGAGGATGGCATCGCCAGTCAGGTCGTTCGGCCGTCATACCTCACGCGATGTCGAGATAGCAGGCATTGCGATCCCGGAAGGCGCACGAATCATGATGATGTTCGCCGCGGCCAACCGCGACGAGCGTGTTTTCGAGCGCCCGAACGACTTCGACATCACGCGCGATCAGAGGCTCCATCTCGGATTCGGCAGGGGCATCCATACGTGCGCCGGCATGCACCTCGCCCAACTCGAAATGATGGCGCTCTTGAAGGCGATGATCCCACGCGTCGAAACGATTGAGGTGGGAGAGCCGACGGTGGGCATCAACAACATCATCTACGGTTTCGCTTCGCTCCCAACCCGCTTGGTGCGCGATGTTCGACCTGCTTCTTCGGATAATCGTGACTTTTCGGCTGCAGAAACGAAGTCTTAGGCAGGCTCCGAGTTCGCTATTGCCTTGATGGACATTGAGGCGATGAAGCCATCACCTGGACACTCACCGGCACGGAAACCGGTGGCCGAGTTGCGAGGGCAGCCAACGCGGTCTATTCCGCCGCCCGCGCGGTCTCCGACAGGTTGTCCAGCGAGGAGACGATATGCTCGGCCAGAGCATCCGCGAGCGCCGACGTCTCATGCGGATTGCGGACAAGCCCGATCCGGCAATAGGGCAATTCAGGAAAGCCCTCGGCCGGCGTCAGCACCCGCATGCCCGGCCGCAAAGTCGATTCCGGCACCACCGAAATCGACAGCCCCGCCAGCACCGCGGCGACATAGGCGCCTGCATTCGAGCTTGTATAGATCACGCGATGCGGCCGGCCGATCTTCTCCAGCGTATCGAGCGCGATGCGCCGCCAGGCGCAGCTCTGTTTGCCGAGCGCCAGCGGCAGCGGATTTTCCAGATGCGTGGCATGCCGCGCCGATGTCACCCAAAGGAGCCGCTCCTGCCGGAACGGCTCGGCACTGCGCTGGGTCTCGGTGGCGGTGATGATAGCGAGGTCGAGATCGTTGGCATCGATCCGGCGCAACAGATCGACCGACGGCTCGCAAAGCACGGTGAGTTCGACACCCGGATAGGCGCGCGAAAACCGCGCCATGATTTCCGGCAGATAGCGGTCGGCATAATCGTCGGGGACGCCGAGCCGGACCCAGCCGGTCAGTTCGGGTCCGTTGAAGGCCGCAAGCGCTTCGAGGTTCAGCTTCACGATCCGCCGCGCGTAATCGAGCAGCCGTTCGCCATCCTCGGTGAGTTTCGAGGCGCGGCCGTCGCGGGCGAAGATCGGCTTGTTGAGCCGCTCCTCCAGCCGCTTCATCTGCATGGAGACGGCGGATTGCGTCTTGTGGACCACCTCGGCCGCCTTGGTGAAGCTGCCGGTCTCGGCAATGGCGATGAAGGTGCGCAACTGGTCGATGTCGATCAGGGCGGTCATGTCGGCATGGTCCTGGTTGATCCGGGGCGCTGAGTCCGCCTGTATCATCACAATCGATGATGCCGGAAATTAAAAACATTCGTTTCACTAATCAATAGGCGGGTGCCATATCAAAATTCGTTCACGGAATTCGTGCCGGAAATCGGGTCGTTCAGGGGGCAGCCTGGCGCCACATTGCCTGCACCGCATAAGGCAAGGAGACGGGTCATGGCTGCCACTTTCGATGCCCAACACGGCTGGTCCGCGCCGCGCCGGAATGCGGCGTCGCTGGTGTCGGTGCTGATCCGCGCCTGTGCCCGGCTGTCACGCGTGATGGCGAACCGCCGCCAGGCCGGGATGCTGGCCTCGATGGACGACCGGATGCTGGCCGATATCGGGCTGACCCGCAGCGACGTGCGCGATGCCTATGCCGAGCCGCTCTGGCGCGATCCGACCGACATTCTCGCCGGACGCGTGCGCGACCGGCGCCGGCACCGGCCCGCGGATATCCATCGCTTTCCGCGCCACGTATCCGCGCCGTCGCTGATGCCGGATGCAGGCAAGGCCCCGTGGCCTGCCGTCCGCGACGCGCAGCCCAGGGCTTGAGCCCTTGCGCAAATCGAGCCCTTGCGGCCGGCTCTGCCCAGCCGCCGCAGCGATCCGCCTCGTCTGTGTGTCCCCTCGCACGGAGCGGATCATCGGAACGCCCGCCGGCCCTCCCGGCGGGCGTTTCCTTTTGCGTCGTCAGAAGGCGCGGCCGAGCGTCTTCTGCGTGATGCCGCGGCGGTCCTTCACCACGCCGATCGGTACGCCAAGCCGCGAGATGGTGGCGATCACCCGGCCGTCCACCAGCCGGTCGCAATTCATGTGCGTCGGCGCGATATAGAAATCTGCCTCCAGCCAGCCGGGCGATGCCTTCAGCCTCTTGTCGGCATAATGATCGAAGGCGAATTTTTCGCCGCACACGCCCACAGTATAAACGCGCTGCGACGCGTCGCGCGGAAGGCCGAGATGATCCTGCAATGCCTGCACGGCGTCCGGCATCATGTTGACCCAGTAATCCATCTCGTAGCGGCGCGCCGCACCCTCAAGCCCGCCGACGGCGGCGTTGTAATACATGTATTGATAGGGATGCAGGCGTACCAAGGTGACGGCATTCCAGACCACGATGGCGCACAGCGTCGCTGCGGCCGCATATTCGAGGAGCCGGCGCGACGAAAGAAGAAGCAGCAACTGGTCGAATCCTGTCCCGGCGAGGGCAGCGAGCGGCGGCAGCACGAACAGGAAATGCCGCATGCCGGTAAAGGCCGGACCTTCGGTCAGCGCTTCGCACAGCACCGGAAAAACCGCGACAAATGCGAGAATGCCGATCTCGAACGGCTTGCGTGAAAGGGCCG
>JAEVZN010000501.1 GCA_023392205.1 Pseudomonadota bacterium | reverse complement strand
GATCGGCATAGGCGGGGGGTGGAGGCGGCGGGGCCGCCCGCCGCGGCGCGCCACCGAAGAGAAGATCGAAAAAACCTTGCGCGGATGCAGGTGTGGGCGCGGTCACGAGCAGGCTCGCTGCCAGCGCACAGGCGGCCAGAAGGGACGATTTGCGCAGCAGACCTGAAATCCGAGCCACGACTGGCCCCCTCTCATCGTGAAGAACTCGACGTGAGAACGCGCAACCTCGAAATTAGTTGCGCGCGCGCGAAATGCGAGGGCGCGCGAGCGCCATCACCGAGCTGTGATGCTTAACGGGGAGGCGTAAAGGCGAGGTGACTTGGACCGCTCAAATGGGGCGGATGTGGCGTTATGTCGTGACGATTACGTCTTGAGGATCTACGTCTTGAGAAATTCGGCGGCCTGATACAGCGCGCGAAATGTCAGTCCGGCCTTTTCGAACGTCTCGTCGGCGCCTTCCTGCCGGTCCACCATGGTGAACACCATGACGATTTCGGCTCCCGATTCACGAACGGCGTCCACTGCCTTGATCGCCGAGCCGCCGGTCGTGGTGACATCCTCCACGATGACCACGCGCTTGCCCTTCAGGCTCTCGCCCGGTGCAAGTCCCTCCACCGCCAGGCGCGCGCCATGCTCCTTCGGCTTCTTGCGCACGAACAACGCCTGGATCGGCTTGCCGCGCATGAAGCTGAGCTGCGCGATGGCGCCCGCAATCGGCACCGCGCCCATTTCCAGTCCGCCGACATAATCGATTGGCGTGTCCGAGAGCGCGTCGAGCGTGAGTTCGGCGAGCAGAGCCGCGCCTTCCGCATCCAGCATGGTGGGTTTCAGGTTGAAATAGAAATTGCTCTTGCGGCCCGATGCGAGCGTGATGTCGCCAAAGCCGAAAGAGCGGTCGCGGATGATCGCGAACAGGCGCGCGCGCTTGTCGGCGAGCGTCCGGGCGGAGGAAGGGGGCGTCTGTGTCATGGACGCCTCCTTACCATCATTTCTGCGGGGCTTTCCATTTGCCGCCGCCCGGTCGCGGGATTTTCCCCCAGCGATCTCGAAAGTTTCGCGCGCCGCGGGCCGCCTCACCCCGGCCGCTTCGGCATGTCCAGTCCGCGCTGGACGGCGGGGCGGGCGAGGGCGGTCTCCAGCCAGCGCGGCACCTCCGTCAGGGAATCATAGTCCACGATCTCGCGCGCCCCGTAGAAGCCGATCAGGTTGCGCACCCAGCCGAGCATGGAAATATCCGCGATCGTGAAATCCTCGCCCATGATCCAGGCGCGGTCCTTGAGCCGCGTCTCGATGACGCCGAGCAGGCGCTTGGACTCATTGACATAGCGATCGCGCGGCCGTTTGTCCTCGTAATCCTTGCCGGCGAATTTGTGGAAGAAGCCGAGCTGCCCGAAGATCGGGCCGATGCCGCCCATCTGGAAATGCACCCACTGGATGGTGTGCCAGCGCGCAGCCGGATCGGCGGGAATGAGCTTGCCGGTCTTGGCGGCGAGATATTCCAGAATGGCCCCGGATTCGAACAGGCCCAGCGGCTGCCCGCCCGGTCCGTCCGGATCGATGATGGCGGGAATCTTTCCATTCGGGTTGAGCGAGAGAAATTCCGGCGTCCAGGTCTCGTTCTGTCCGATATTCACCGCGTGCGCTTCATAGGGAAGCCCGATCTCCTCCAGCGCGATCGAGACCTTCACGCCGTTCGGGGTCGGGAAGGAATAGAGCTGCAACCGCTCGGGATGCTGCGCAGGCCATTTTTTTGCGATCGGAAAGGTGGAGAGAGGGGACATGGTTTATTGCTTTCGGTGCTCTTGGTTGGATTGAGGCGGGAAGGGACTAATGCGCCTCGTCCCAATTGTCGGCGGCGCGGGCTTCGACCGACAGCGGTACATGCAATTGCACGGCCGGATGCGGCGCGTCTTCCATCACGCGTTTCACTACCGGCAAGGTCTTCGCGACTTCGCCCTCGGCGACCTCGAACACCAGTTCGTCATGCACCTGCAGCAGCATCCGCGCGCTTAACGCCGCCTCGGCCAGCGCATCCTCCATCCGCACCATCGCGCGGCGGATGATATCGGCGGCCGAACCCTGCAGGCGCGCATTGATGGCGGCGCGTTCGTTGAACGCACGCAGCGACGGATTGGAATGGCGAGTGTCCGGGTAATGGCATTTGCGCCCGAACAGCGTCTCCACATAACCATGCTCGCGGCAGAAATCGCGCGACTGATCCATGTAATCGCGGATGCCGGGGAAGCGCTCGAAATACTTCTTGATGTAATCGCCCGCCTCGCTGCGCTCGATGCCGAGCTGGTTGGCCAGCCCGAACGCGGAAATGCCGTAGATGATGCCGAAATTGATCGCCTTGGCGCGGCGGCGCACATCGCCTGGCATATCCTTGACCGGCACGCCGAACATCTCCGAGGCCGTCATCGCGTGAATGTCGATGCCGTCCTGGAATGCCTGCCGCAACGCGGGCACGTTGGCCACTTCGGCAAGCAGCCGCAATTCGATCTGCGAATAATCCGCCGAGACCAGCTTGTAGCCGGGATCGGCGACGAAGGCGCGGCGGATCTTGCGGCCGGCCTCGTTGCGGATCGGAATATTCTGCAGGTTCGGTTCCGACGAGGACAGCCGCCCGGTCGTGGTCGCCGCGAGCGAATAGGATGTATGCACCCGCTGCGTCTTCGGATTGACGTAAGCGGGCAGCGCATCGGTATAGGTGGAGCGCAGCTTGGCCACCTGCCGCCAGTCGAGGATCTTCTGCGGCAGTTCGTGGCCCTGTTCCGCCAGATCCTCCAGCGTCTTGGCGCCGGTCGACCATTGCCCGGTCTTGGTCCTGGTGCCGCCCGGAAGCCCCAGCGATCCGAACAGCACGTCGCCGATCTGCTTGGGCGAGCCGGGATTGAGCGGCTGTCCGGCCAGCGTCTGGATCTCGGCTTCGAGCCGCACGGCTTCGGTAGCGAAGTCGTGCGACAGCCGCGCCAGAGTCGGCCGGTCGATGGAGATGCCGCGGCCTTCCATGCGCGCCAGCACAGCCACCATCGGCCGTTCCAGTGTCTCGTAGACCGACATCATGCGCTCGGATGTGAGGCGGGGCTTCAGCACATGCCACAGCCGCAGCGTGACGTCGGCATCCTCGGCGGCATATTCCGCAGCCTTGTTGATCTCCACGCAATCAAACGTGACCTTGTTCTTTCCGGTCTTGGTCACTTCGTTGTAGTCGATCACGGTGTGGTCGAAATAGCGGCGCGCCAGCGGCGTCAGGCCGTGATCGGAGCGCCCGGCATCGACCACATAGGACATCAGCAGCGTGTCGTCATAGGCGCCGAGCGTGATCCCGCGCTGCGCAAAGATCTGCCAGTCGAATTTCAGATTCTGCCCGATCTTGAGCACGCCGGAATCCTCAAGCAGCGGCTTGATGGCATCGAGCGCGTCGGTCTCCGGGATCTGGTTGTCTTCCATGCCCGCTTCGAACAGGCCTTCATCGCCGCCGCCATTCTTGCGATGCGCCAGCGGCACATAGCAGGCCACGTTCGGCGCCAGCGCCAGCGAGAACCCGCACAGCATGGCCTGCATGGGATCGAGCGAATTGGTCTCGGTGTCGATGGCGACATAACCCTGATCGAATGCGCGGACGATCCAGTCCTTCAGCCGCGCGAGGTCGCGGACGACTTCGTATTTTGTGCGGTCGAAGGGGATGGCCTTGAATTTCGCCAGCCGCGCTTCGGCCAGAGAGGCGGGGGTGAGCGTGTCCAGCTCCGCAGATGCGCTCCCTCCCCCCACTGAAATGTTCGTCCCTCCCCCTGAAAGGGGGAGGGTGGTCCGCGCAGCGGACCGGGTGGGGGTCTGGTCGCGGGGGGGGGGGGGGGGGGGGGGGG
>JAEVZN010000484.1 GCA_023392205.1 Pseudomonadota bacterium | reverse complement strand
GCTGCGGAAAGTCCACGCTTCTCAACATCATCGCGGGCTTCATTCCGCCGACCGGCGGCGAGATCCGTATCGGCGGCAAGGCCGTTACCGGCCACGGCATGGATCGCGGCGTGGTGTTTCAGGATTTCGCGCAATTGTTTCCGTGGCGGACGGCGCTCGGCAATGTGGTGTTCGGGCTCGAGATGAAAGGCGTGGCCAAGGACGAGCGCGAGAAGATCGCACTCGAGCAATTGCGGCTCGTGAAGCTTGAGAAATTCGTCAAGTCTTACCCCCATCATCTCTCCGGCGGCATGCAGCAGCGTGTCGCGATCGCCCGCGCGCTGGCCTACAATCCCGCAGTGCTCCTGATGGATGAGCCGTTCGCGGCCCTCGATGCGCTGACCCGCGACGACATGCAGAGGCTTTTGGCCGATGTCTGGCGGGAGACGCGCAAGACCGTGGTCTATGTCACTCACAACGTCTCCGAAGCCGTCTATCTCGCCGACCGCGTGATCGTGATGACGCCGCATCCCGGCACCGTGAAGGCCGAAATCGCCATCGACCTGCCGCGCCCGCGCGATCCGCTGAGTGTGGATTTTCTCGACTACCAGAAACGTCTCTTGCGTGAACTTGGACAGGACGTCGCTCGCAACTGAAAGGCGTCACAACGGGGCTTCGCCCCAAGGGAGGACAAGCATGACAAGCGGAAAATCAGGGATCACCCGCCGCGATTATCTCGCCGCCACCGGTGCGGGCGTGCTCACGCTGGGTCTCGGCATGCGACCGGGCCTGGCGCAAACGACGACGGTGCGGCAGGGCTACCAGACCAATATGTGGGGCATGCCGACCTATTACCTGATGCGGTCAGGGCTTCTGGAAAAGCGCGGCCTGAAGATGGAGGAATTCGCGGTCCCGTCCGGCAATCTCACGATGCAGCAGATGGTGGCGCGGCAGGTCGATCTCGGCACCTATGCCGGCCAGTCGATGATCCTCGGTCACGACAAGGGCGGGCTGGTCGGTGTCGCGGTGATCGAACATGTCGGCAAGACCGCCGCTGTGCTCGCACGCAAGGATCTCAACATCACCAAGGTCGAGGAATTGCGCGGCAAGAAGATCGGCAACCAGGTCGGTGCGTCGACCGCCAATATCTTCTCCGACACCATCGCCCCCAAAGCCGGCCTGCAAAAGGGCGACTGGCAGGAGGTGCGCATGAACGTCAACGACATGGTCGCGGGCCTTGCCGCCAAGACCATTGATGCGGCGGTGACGGTCGAGCCCTATAACGCCATCGCGGAAGCCGACGGCATTGCCAATATCGTCACCGATTTCTCGCCCTATGACCGGATGCCGGTGTTCATGGCGGCGACTCCGGATTTCGTGCAGAAGAACGAGAAGGCGCTGATCGCCTATCTGCAGGCCTGGCTCGATGTCGCGCGCGACTTCAAGGAACAGCCCGACAAGGTCGCCGACGTGATCTATAAATTCTACACCGAGAAGGGCTACAAGCTTGCGCCCAAGACCTTCCAGACGGCGCTGGCACGGGTCGAGGTCGATCCCGGATTCCCGACCGATCTGGAGCCCTATATGCAGGGCGAGGCCGAGGTGCTGCTGAAAGCGAAGAAAATCTCCGCCATTCCGGACTGGAAAAAGGCGCTGCGGCCGGACTTCATGGAGAAGGCCAAAGCGGCATCCTGACAGGCGGCATCCTGACACGCCGCCGCGCGGCCACCCTTGCCCGCAATTACCTCCATGCCCGGCCTTGTGCCGGGCATGGCTTTTGACGATACAGAATGCCTCATCCGCGTATGCCGTGTTCCGACAATGCCGGCGGATGCGCCCCGTCATCTTGCCTGGAGACCCCGATGTCCGACAGTCCGCTCAAGTCCCGCGCCTCCGATTCGATCCTGTGGAATTTCAAGCTGCTGGCGCATCACGATCTGGGCGGTTTCGGCGGCATGGGCGAGGGGATTTCGGTGCAGGTGGCCAAGGACGGCCGCCGCATCCTCTGGCTTGCGCATGAAAGCGCGCCGAAGAATTTCACCGGCCTCGACGTCTCCGATCCGCGCAATCCGAAGATCGTCGTGCAGACCGAATTGCCGGAAAGCTACATGCGCTCCAATTCGCTGGAAGTAGTCGGTGACATCATGGCGGTCGCCTATCAATGCCAGAAGGTGGGCCAGAAGCCGGCAGGCTTCGAATTGTTCGACGTCTCTGTGCCCGAAAATCCGAAATCCATCGCGCGTGTCGATCGCTCCGGTCCTTTCTCGCGCGGTGTGCATCAATTGTGGTTCTGCGACGGCGAGTATGTCCACATGGCGTCGGGCGCGCCGGACTTTGAGCCCACGCATCCGCTCGACGATCAATGCTACCAGATCTTCGACATCCGCAATCCGTCGGCGCCGAAGGAAGCCGGACGCTGGTGGATGCCGGGCACGCGCAAGGGCGACGACGTGCCGCCGCCGGTGCGCCATGAGGCCTATGACATGGGCTTCCGCGCCCACAACACAAACGTCTATCCGCAGCGGCCGGATCGCTGCTATCTCGGCTATATCGACGGCGGCATGTTCATCATGGACATTTCCGACATGTCGCGGCCAAGGCCCATCGCACGCTGGGATAATTCGCCGCCCTATCACGGCTTCACACACACCATCCTGCCACTGTTCGATCGCGGGCTTCTGGTCGTGACCGATGAATCGGTGGTCGACGATGCCGCCGACTGGCCGAAGCTCGTGTGGATTCTCGATGCGCGCGACGAAAAGAATCCGGTGCCGATCGCGACCTGTCCGTTGCCCTACGATGCGTTCAAGAGCCGGGGCGGACGGTTCGGCGCGCACAACATTCATGAGAATGTACCGTCGCCCTATGCCTGGTTTTCCGATCAGGTTGTACTTGCCACGTTCTTCAACGGCGGGCTTCGCGCCTACGATATCTCGAACCCGTATCAGCCGAAGGAAATCGCCACCTTCGTGCCGGAAGCGCCGGCGCTTGCGCCGCGCGGCACTATCCAGCTCAACGACGTGTTCGCCGACGAGCGCGGAATCGTCTACACGGTCGATCGCCATGTCGGCGGTGTGTATATGGTGGAGATGGATTTCTAACGCCGGTCCGGCGTCAGAACGTACCGAATCCGGACAGGGTCTTCACGAAATGAACGAAGGCGACCACCAATGTGCTCGCCACGAAGATCTTGATCGTGCGGCTGTTGAGGTTCGTGCGGTCGCGTGAGACGAAGCGAAAGAATATAGACACGATCGCACCGCATAGCAGCCCGAAGGCAAGCGAGGTCAGAAGGCCGTCCGGTGTTGGCATGCGTCGGTTCGATGTGTCGGATTAATGCGTCGGTAAGATTTGGCAGGCAAGCGTGGAGAAGCCGTAGCATCCCCGCTGGCGCGATGACATCAATTTTTGACGATTGCGCTTTACAGGGTACGGACGCCGCCGGACGTGCGTTTCATGGCCGGCCGGGCGCGTTCGCCTTGCGCCGAAGCGTAATCGGGCGGCGCGCCTCGGGAAAATACGTCGGCACCGGAATTCCGAAAGCCGGCTTTGATGATATCAAAGCCGGAAAAATCAGTGCGATCGGTCCGGGTCTCGCACGGAGATCCCCTGCTTCTTGAACTGATGGATCTTGTCGCGCAGGCACCGGACAGAAATGCCGAGCACACCGGCCGCGCGCGTCCGGTTTCCGTCGAGGTCGTTCAGCGTTCTGAGAATGACTGCTCTTTCAACTTCAGCGAGCGTGACGCCGCAATAGAAGTCTGTCGACCGAACCTCCGGCAAATGAGGTTTGTCGCGAACGGCCGATCCCTTGCGAACATGTGCGGATCCCATCGGGCAGCTCCTCACCTGGCCCCCCGGCCGCAGGCAATGTAGCTGAGTCGCACCGGATGGCTGCGGTAAGGGAGTGACTCAGGTCGTGATTGATCATTCGAACGCGTGCCGCGCGCGAAATTTGCGTGCATCGGAAGCCAGACGATTGCAACGGCAATGGAACTTTCCCAGCCGCGTCGCGTTGGTCGCCGTTGAACATATGAGGACCGTGCGATGAACAATATTATTTATCTGGTTGGACTGGTGGTGGTCGTTCTGGCCGTGCTGGCATTTTTTGGTCTGCGCTGACGTTATTGGTTGAGGGCAGACAAGGACTTACGGTCGCCCGCGCGGTGTTCTGCGCGGGCGGCGTGCTGTGCGTACGATCACTTCATTGCAATTGATCGGGGGCAGATGGCTTAGCGTTTTTGGTCGACGCATGGGCGGCGTGAGGCGAGACTTATGGATGTGCCGGTGCGTGAGGGATCGCGATATGGATGGGCGGTTGTCGGCCTGTTCCTGATCGCTCTGCTTGCTGCGCTCGGATATGCGAGAGCGTTCGTCCTCCCGGTTCTCTTCGCCTTCATGCTGGCGCTGGTGTTGCGGCCGGTTGTTCGCTTTCTGGCGCGCCGCGGAATTCCGGAATTCCTCACCGCCGTCAGCCTGGTCATGAGCGTGCTGACCATCTTCGGCTTGGCCTTCTATTTTCTGAGTGCACCGCTCAGTGCACTTCTCACCGACCTGCCGCGTATCGCCAACGAGATCGAGATCAAGCTGATCGATTTCCGGTCGACGAGCGAGCAGATCCAGGCGGTCACAGAAAAAATCGAAAATCTCGGCAGGCAGGACACGCCCGCGCCGCCCGAAGTGCAGAAGGTCGAGGTGGCGCAGCCGGGCTTGCTTTCGTCGGTCGCCGCGAATGCGCCGGACGCTGCGGCGCGGGCGCTGTTCGCGTTGGTGCTGCTTCTGTTTCTTCTGTCGTCCGGCGACTTGTTCTACGCGAAGATCGTTCGCGCGATGCCGACCTTCGGCGACAAGAAGAAGGCGCTCGGGATTGCCCACGATATCGAGCGCGAATTGTCGCGTTATCTCGGAACGATCACGCTGATCAATATAGGCCTCGGCACATGCGTCGGTCTGGCGCTGTGGGCGATCGGCATTCCCAATCCGGTTCTCTGGGGCGTGCTGGCGGCGGTGCTGAATTTCATTCCCTATATCGGATCGCTGATCGGCGTTGCGCTTGTTGGCACCATCGCGCTCGGTACGCTGCCGACATTGGCGCATGCCGCGCTGGCGCCTCTGGCCTATCTGGCGCTCACGACTATCGAAGGGCAGATCGTCACGCCGATCCTCGTGGGCCGGCGGCTGGCCCTCAACCATGTGACGCTGTTTCTCGGGATCGCCTTCTGGGGATGGCTGTGGGGCGTGGTCGGCATGCTGTTCGCCGTCCCGCTCATGGTCGCGGTGAAAATCATCTGCAGCCATATCGAGGGGCTGGAGACGGTTTCGGACTTCCTGTCCACGGAGGATGATGGGGACGAAGACGACGAGGAGAAGGGGGAGGGACAGAATCCGAAGGGGAAGGCGGTCGGGACTGCCTGA
>JAEVZN010000434.1 GCA_023392205.1 Pseudomonadota bacterium | reverse complement strand
GTTGTAGCCATTGTCGGCAATCAGCGCGATCAGCTTCTGCCGGAACTTGTCCTCGAACACCTTCGACAGATACGGCACCTGATCGTAAACTTCGCGTGCGATCTTCACGCTGGCTTCCGGGCTCATGGTGCCGAAGGGCAGCATGACCTGGAAGGCATGCAGCGGCAGGTTCGAGGGTTCGAAGCAGAAACAATAGGCGCCGAGATCGATAATGCCGGATTGCACGCCTTCCAGCGTATCCGCCACCTTCACCATCGCCCCGCCATAGCCTTCGACGAATTCGATCTTGTGCTTGGTGCGCTCCGCGACCCGCTTGGTCACTTCGGGTACGAAGAAATTCTGCAACAGATTGACGTAGGTGTTCACCGGCGGATGGCCGGACGCGATCCGCAGGCGGATCGTCTCCTGCGCCATCGCGGCGCCGGTGAAGGACATGACGGTGGCAACAGTCAGCGCCTGCACGAGTGTGCGTCGGATCATTTGCTTTCCTCCCGATACCGCCTGATGGCGGCTTATGTCGTTATGGGGCCAAGCATCGGGTGGAGGCGGGGGGGAAGTCAAACGATATGAGCGGCTTGCATGCGTATCCGTGTCGCAGATATGCGCATCAGGCTTTTCGCGGGCTGAAAATTGACCGGCCGGACGCGGGCTCTCAGTGGTTGTCGCGGGGAATGCCGCGCGTTTGTGCAACCCGCTGATAGGCGTCGCTGCCGCGCAGGATTTGTCCGTCCGCCATCTGTTCGACGAGGCTTCGGGCAATGGACTGCCAGGGTGTCTGGCTTTCGGGATAGGGGAAGCCGCCCCGTTCCGCCAGTGCCGTCCGGCGTGCGGCCAGAATGTCCTCCGGGACCAGCATATCGACGCGGCCCGCGCGCAGATCGACCCGCACCCGGTCGCCGGTTTCGAGAATGGCAAGCCCACCGCCGGCGGCCGCTTCCGGCGAGGCATTGAGGATCGACGGAGAGCCGGAGGTGCCCGATTGCCGGCCATCGCCGATGCAGGGCAGCGAATCGATCCCGGCGCGGATCAGCGCCGCGGGCGGCTGCATGTTGACCACTTCCGCACCGCCCGGATAGCCGATCGGGCCGACACCGCGGATGAACAGGATGGTGTCCGCATCGATGCCAAGCGCCGGATCTTCGATGCGGGCGTGATAATCCTCCGGTCCCTCGAACACCATGGCGCTGCCCTCAAAGGCCTCGGGATCGTCCGGCCTGCTCAAATAGCGCGCGCGAAAGGCGTCCGAGATCACGCTGGTCTTCATGATGGCGGTGTCGAACAGATTGCCGTGCAGCACACGGAAGCCCGCCTTGTGCTTCAGCGGCTGCTCATAGGGACGGATCACATCGGCATCGGAGGTGGCGGCCAGCGCGATATTCTCGGCGATGGTCCTGCCACTTACGGTCATTGCATCCGTGTGCAGCCGCCCGGCACGATCGAGTTCGTGCATCACGGCGGGCAGGCCGCCGGCGCGATAATAATCCTCGCCGAGATAGAGGCCGGCCGGCTGCATGTTGACGATCAGCGGCACATCGAAGCCGATGCGTTCCCAGTCCTGCATCGGCAGATCAATGCCGCAATAGCGCGCCAGCGCGTTGATATGAACGGGCGCATTGGTCGAACCGCCAATCGCCGAGCAGACCACGATGGCATTCTCGAAAGCCTTGCGGGTGAGAATGTCGGAAGGTTTGAGATCCTCATGCACGATCTCCACCGCGCGCCGGCCGGTCGCATAGGCGATCTGCGCGCGTTCGCGATAGGGCGCCGGAATTGCCGCGCAGCCGGGCAGCGACATGCCGAGCGCCTCGGCCAGCGCATTCATGGTCGAGGCCGTGCCCATGGTGTTGCAATGGCCGATGGACGGCGCCGACGACGCGACGATGGCGAGGAATTCCGCGTAGCCAATCGTTCCCGCCGCGAGATCCTTGCGCGCCTGCCAGATCACCGTGCCGGAGCCGGAGCGTTTGCCCTTCCACCAGCCGTTCAGCATCGGTCCGCCGGACAGCACGATGGCCGGAATGTTCACGGTCGCCGCCGCCATCAGGCAGGCGGGCGTGGTCTTGTCGCAGCCGGTGGTCAGCACCACGCCGTCGAGCGGATAGCCGTACAGCACCTCGACCAGGCCCAGATAGGCGAGGTTGCGGTCGAGCGCCGCGGGCGGCCGCTTGCCGGTCTCCTGCAGCGGATGCACGGGAAATTCGAACGCGATGCCGCCGGCATCGCGGATGCCGTCGCGCACACGCCGCGCCAGATCCAGATGATGCCGGTTGCACGGCGTGAGATCGTTGCCGGTCTGCGCGATGCCGATAATCGGCTTGCCGGAGGTCAGTTCCTCGACGGTCAGCCCGTAATTCAGATAGCGTTCGAGATAGAGCGCCGTCATGCCCGGATTGTCGGGATTGTCGAACCAGAGCCGCGACCGCAGCATCCGCCTGCCTGTCTTGTCGTGTCCGCTCATGTCTTGCGCTCATGATCCTTTCATGAAGGCCAAACAGAAGACAACGGATCGCGCCGCCGCTTGTTCCTAGCCGTCGGCCGTCGGATGCACCGGCGCGAACAGCAATTTGTCGATGCGCTTGCCGTCCATGTCCAGCACCTCGATGCGCCAGCCGGGAATTTCGAAGGTCTCCGCCTCGGCCGGAATATGCGCCAGATGCTCCAGTGCGAAGCCGGCCGCAGTATGGAATTCGCCCTCTACCTCCGGCAGCTTCAGTTTGTCCACCAGCAGCGTGACCGGTGCGCGGCCGTCGACCAGCCACGATCCGTCCGGCCGCCGGACGATATCCTCGGTCGGCTGCCCATGTTCCTCGCCGAGATCGCCGGCAATGCCTTCGAGAATATCGTTCAGCGTGGCGATGCCGTGGAAGTCGCCATATTCGTCGACGATGAAAGCGATATGCACCGGCGTCGATTTGAAGGTTTCGAGCAGCCGCAGCACCGGCATGGTTTCCGGCACGAAAGGCGGCTGGATGACATGCGCCTCGACATCGATCTCGCCGCCCGTCATCAGCGGGGCCACCAGATCCTTCTTCTGCAATACGCCGAGCGGACGGCCGAGATCGCCCTCGCGCACCACGACAATGCGGGAATACGGGCAATCGGCAATCTCGCGCTGGATGGCCTGCTTCTCGTCGGCGAGATCGATCCAGTACACATCCGGCCGCGGCACCATGATCGAGGCCACCGATGAATCCGCCAGCGCCAGCACGCCGTGAATCATCTCCTCCTCGACCTCGTCGATCACGCCGGCCTCGGTGCCTTCCGCAATCGCGATTCGCACCTCCTCCTCGGTGACATTGCCGGCCGGCTTGTCCGGGATGCGCAAGAGTCGCAGCAGCAAAGCGGTCGAATTTTCAAGCAGCCAGACCAGGGGTCGCGCGATCGTCACCAGCACCTGCAACGGACCCGCCACGATGGAGGCGATGCGTTCGGGGCGCAGCAACGCGATGCGCTTGGGGACCAATTCGCCGATCACCACCGACAGGGCGGTGATGGCAATCACCACGGCGATGAAGGCGACCTCAGTGCCGCGCGGTGCAAAGAGAGGATATTGATTCAAAACCTCGCCCAGCCGGGCGCCCAGTGTGGCGCCGCCATAGGCGCCGGAGAGAATGCCGATGAGCGTGATGCCGACCTGCACGCCGGACAGGAAGCGGCCAGGATTTTCGGCCAGCAGCAATGCGCGCGCGGCGCCGCTGTTTCCCGCTTCGGCCAATTGTTGCAGGCGAATGCGCCGCGAGGACACGATCGCCAGCTCCGCCATCGCGAAAAAGCCGTTGAGCAGGATCAGCCCGGCGACAATGGCGATTTCCAGCCAGACTGTCATAATGACGCATATTTGGCATGGCCTCCGCACCGCCGCAACGGCCAGGCGGGAATTATTCCTCCGGATGGCAGAGCGGGATTGCCGGGCGGGTGGCCCGCCCGCTTGTCGCCATTTCCCGCGCATGACCGATACGCTAGCCTTTGACTGACTCCCGCACAGGATTTCCCCATGCTCCGCACCGTCCAAGCCTTCGACCGCATTGGCGAAGAAAATGCCTTTGCCGTGCTGGCGCGCGCCAATGCGCTCATCGCGCAGGGCCGCGACGTCATCAATCTCGGCATCGGCCAGCCGGATTTCCGCACGCCCGATTTCATTGTCGAGGCGGCGATCAAGGCGATGCGGGACGGCCATCACGGCTACACGCCGGCGACGGGCATTCCCCAATTGCGCGAGGCGGTCGCCGCCGATCTGCATGGCCGTTACGATGTCGAGGTATCGCCCGATCATGTCATGATCATGCCCGGCGGCAAGCCGACCATGTATATGGCGATCATGATGTTCGGCGAACCGGGCGTGGATATTCTCTATCCCGATCCCGGCTTTCCGATCTATCGCTCGATGATCGAGTTCACCGGCGCCAGGCCGGTACCGGTGCCGATCCGCGAGGATAACGGCTTTGCGTTCTCGGCCGAAGAAACGCTGAGCCTCATCACGCCCAACACGCGGCTTCTCATTGTCAATTCGCCAGCCAACCCGACCGGCGGCGTGACGCCGAAGGCCGAGGTCGACAAGCTGGTCGCAGGGCTTGAGCGCTTTCCCGATGTCGCGATCATGTCCGACGAAATCTACGACCGCATGACCTATGACGGCGAGCGGCATGTCTGCCTGCTCGGCTATCCGTCGCTGCGCGACCGGCTGATCCTGCTCAACGGATGGTCGAAAACCTATGCGATGACCGGCTGGCGGCTCGGTTACGCGGTGTGGCCGGGCAAGCTCTACGATTATGCGCGCAAGCTCGCGGTCAATCTGTATTCCTGCGTGAATGCGCCGACGCAATTTGCGGGGCTGGCCGCCCTGCAGGGTCCGCAGGACGAGGTGGCGCGCATGGTGGCCGAGTTCGACCGCCGCCGAAAGGTCGTGGTCGACGGGCTGAATGCGCTGCCGGGTGTGAGCTGCATCGTGCCCAAGGGTGCCTTCTATGCGTTTCCGAATATCAAGGAGACCGGCTGGCAGGCGAAGGCATTGGCCTCGCAGCTTCTGGAAGAGGCGGGCGTTGCCATCATCGGCGGGCCGGATTTCGGCATTCTCGGCGAGGGCTATGTGCGGCTGAGCTATGCCAATTCGACCGAAAATATTCAGAAAGCCTTACAGCGGATGGGCGATTTTCTCTCCGAACGAAAAGCGGCTTAGGGCGTGAGATCGTAGGGCGCAATAAGCGCAAGCACGTTGCGCCGCATATCTCAAAACGGAACAGATGAGATGACAAGATTGCAACCGCTGTTCACGGTCGTCGCCGCCGCAGCACTCGGCATCCTCGTGTCCGGCATCGGTGCGCTTTCCACAAGCGCACCCGCCTCCGCGCAGATCTTCGTCAGCTACCAATGCGACGACGGCACGCCGGTCGGCGCGGCGTTCTTCAACAAGGAACGCCGCATGCATATCCAGGTGGACGGCAAGGGCCTGTCGCTGCCGCAACGCCTGTCCGGCTCCGGCGCGCGCTATGCCAAGAGCGGTCTGTCGTTCTGGATCAAGGGCCAGCAGGCGACACTCAAGCGGCCCAAGCGCAAGGCGGTGATGTGCAAGGCGGTGTGAGGACGCGGCATAACGCGTACCGTAGGGCGCAATAAGCGAAGCGCATTGCGCATCCTAGCAACCTTTCCTCCACAGCCATGGAGGGGTTGGATTCTGTGTGCGCCACAGGCCCACATTTTTTGATCGCGCCCAGCGCTCTAATCGGTTCAACTTTTCCTGTCGGTCTCGTGGGAGGTGATCGTAGAATCTGCGCATGACCCATGCGTGCCCAAGGGTGACCATCCTCTCGTTCACGTTCACCCACACCTTTTTGTCGGCGTGCCAAACATACAGAGTCGCAAGTGTTCTTCCGTGGGTATCAGTGCCGTGTTCTTCGATCTGTACCTTTCGGCCGCCGACGAGCTTTACAAGTCCATATCCGGCAATGTTCCCCCAATTCTGGCCGTCTTCCGGACAATCTATTGAGTCCAGTCGTATCGCTATTTGTCTCCAACCCTTGGAGACGATCACTGTGTCGCCATCGATCACGTGGACAACCTTGGCGCACGGTAAGCTTCCTATGAGCTCTCTAATTGTCGCTTCCGCCAACGCTTGCTTTTTTTTCGTGATGGTGCCTGAAGTTCGATTGTAGCCGCGGAAGGTTGGCCGCGTCAGGTCTCTGAATAACGCATTCAATAAGAATCTGAACATAGTATCTCGATCGGGATTGCGAACAGCACATCGGCCGGAACGATCTTTTTGGTCAAAGTGCGAAGAGGGTATTGCAACTTTGCTTTGGTTCCAAGTCGGTGTGGCTAGAGGTTGTCCGCAGTTTCGATCCGAGACCGAAAGGCGCGATGCGCTGACGCTTAATGCGCCCTACCAAGTTGCGAGTCGCCGCATCGCACCACTTCACCGCAACGCGAACCGGAATCCCAGCGCCACGATGGCAAGGCCGGTGAGCTGAACGAGCGTCGGCACTTCGCCCAGCGCCAGAAAGCCGATCAGCATGGTGCAGGCCGGGACGAGGGTCGGGAAGGTCGAGGCGCGGCCGGCGCCGAGTGCCGTCACCGCGCGGCCGAACAGATAGATGGCGAGCAATCCGGCGAAGATGCCCTGCACCGCCATCTGCAACAGGTTCTCGGTCCAGCCCACAACGATCATGCGCTCGAAGCCGAACAGCATCGCGTGCAGCGGGGCATAGATCAAAAGCGAGAGCACGCCGACCACCCGCGCGGCCATGATGCCGCTGGTGCGCCAGCCGCGCAGGCAGGTGGTGAACACCGCCCACATCAGACCGGCAATGGCGAACAAAGCGTCGCCGCCGAGTGCATGGGTGCCGAGCGTGGTCACCGCTTCGCCCGCCAGCACGAGCAATCCCGCGACGATGGCGCTCAGGCCGAGTACGCGGCCGAGGTTCAGCCTTTCTCCGAGGATGAGCCAGGCCAGGATGAAGCCGCCCAGCGCGGCGCTGGCCGGATGAATCACGGCGCCATGGCCGAGCGGGGCGAGCGTGAATCCGGTATAGCTGACAATGGCTTGCAGGGGGCCGGCCAACGTTAGGACGATCAGGCCGCGGCCCCAGCCGATGCCGCCAAGGTCGGAAAACCCGGCCTTGACCATAACCGGGATCAGGATCAGGCCCGACCAGACGAACCGGTGGAAGGCCAGGTCCGCGGGCGCAAGTCCTTGGGAAATCCCGTGTTTTGCCGCCACAAATCCGGCGGCCCAGCAGCACGCGGCGCCTACTCCGCACAGAATGCCGATGGTCGTCGCCTGCAGGGGCGGCCGTGGCGGGGAGGGTGTCACATCGGTGCGTCCGGCGGCGGGACAGGCTGCATAGACCTTCCGGATGCCGTGGCCAAGCGCGCCCGGTTTGACTGATCCGGGCCCGCTCTCTAACGTCACCGCGTCGCGGGGGCCCTGCGGCGCGAGTACGGATCAGCGGCACCGTCGGGTTTCCTTTTTGCGATGAAGACTATCAGTGCATTCCTTATTTCGGCACTGGTCGCGCTTGCGGCCGTCGCCGGCTCAGTCGGAATTTTGGCAGGCGTCTGCGCGAGTTACGCGCCGGTAGAATCGGCGGCGCCGCCCGCGGCGATGCAGCGGCTGCCGATCCATTACCAGGGTGGCGCGGTCCTCGGTCGCGGGGCCGAGGCGATGCTGCAGCCGGCCGTGGCGACGCGGCAGGGGCTCGATACGCTGCTCTGGCAGGCCCAGAACAACGACGCCGCGCCAGCCAGAACAAGCTGGATGCAGCGCTTCTTCTGCGATGTTCGGGTGGCTGACGCGGTGTTGATCTGCGTTATTCTGTTTCTTCTGCTGGCGACCATTTTCCAGGGCCTCTGGATGCTCCGCGCTGTCGCCTCCACCGAGAAGATGTCGGCCCTCATCAATGAAGGGCTGGTCTCGGCCCAGCGCGCCTATGTCTCGCTGCGCGAATTCCAGGTCGCCATGACCAAGAATCCGCTCAACGACGAGATCCAGACCTGCACCATCCAGCCGATCTGGGAAAACACCGGCACGACGCCGACCCGCAACGGCCGCGGCCATGTGAACTGGAAATATTTCGAGCGGGCGGTCCCGGCCGATTTCGATTTTGCGGATTTCGACGAACTCGGAAACCGCATCCTCTCCTACGATGCCTACAAGCCGCTGATCGTCGGCCCGCGCGCCACCGCCTTGTCCCCCATCATCAGTCTCGAACCGGCCATGCTGCGGCAGGTCCGCGACCTGCAGGGCAAGCTCCTGATCTGGGGCTGGGCGGAATATGACGAGGTCTTCAGCGACGCCACGCGGCATCGGACCGAATTCGCCTATCTGGTCGTGGTCTCCGGCTCGCCCGCCAGTCATGTCGGCTTCAGCCAGTACAAGCTGCATAATGGCGTGGATGAGGACTGCACCAAGCAGCCGACGGTTCTCGCCCGCACGGTGTGATCGCGCGCGCATTGCCGCGCGACATCGGCCCGTCCGGATGGATCCCCAGCGGTTGCGCCTGCCGCATTCTCGCCATCGCCCGTCTGTGCAGTCCGGGCGGACGCAATAATCTGGATCAGGGGTGATCGACCGATATGGCCGGCAAATCCAAACCGCTTCTGCTGTCGTGGCGATTCGCCCCGCTCTTCTGGTGCCAGTTTTTCTCGGCGTTCAACGATAACTTTCTGAAGAACGCGATCGTCTTTCTGATCCTGTTCCGCATCGCCACCGGCGACATGGCCGGCTCCACCAATGCGGAAGCCCTGATCACGCTGGCCGGCGCCATCTTCATCGCCCCCTATTTCTTCCTCTCCGCGCTGGGCGGCGAGGTGGCCGATCGCTTCGACAAGGCGGTGGTCGCGCAATGGCTGAAATTCGTCGAGATCGCCGTTGCAGGAATCGCGGTCGCCGGTTTCGTCCTGCATTCGCTGCCGATACTCTATATCGCGCTGTTCGGATTCGGAATCATCGGCGCGCTGTTCGGCCC
>JAEVZN010000379.1 GCA_023392205.1 Pseudomonadota bacterium | reverse complement strand
GGTCAATACCGCGTGTTTGCTCGCACAATAACTTGGTGCGTCGGGCAGGGTCACGAATCCGGCCAGCGAACCAACCAGCACGATCTGCCCATGTCCCCGCGCGAGCATCGGTTCGAACAGTGGGTGGATCGTATTCATGACACCCTGAACATTGGTCTCCATCAGGACAAGCGCCAGTTCGCTTGGCTCCAATACGGAGTTTGCGCGCGCCCCGCCTGTCACGCCCGCATTGGCAAACACCAGATCCGTGCCATGACGCCGTTCGAAATGTTCGATCAGGTCTTGCATTCTGGCCCGGTCCCGGACATCGGAGAGCATCGCATCCACTGCCGCCCCACGCCGGATACATTCCTCCGCAACGCCGGTCAGCCGGGCCTCATTGCGCCCCATCAGTCCGAGAATCATCCCTGGCGCAGCATAATGCCGGGCCAAAGCGGCGCCGATGCCGCTCGATGCTCCAGTGATCAGGATAGTCCGTTTCAAACGATGACCTAGCTATAGCCCGGTATTTTCATCCCCCGCATCGTATCGCCAAGACCCGCCATTTCCTCACGCAAAATGCAAAGCCCGCGGTCGATATCTTCCGATGTGTGCGTCCGGGTCACAAAAAAGCGTAATCGCGACGCCTTTGCCGGAACGGAAGGATACATGACCGGCTGCACATTGACCCCGCGTTTCAGCAATTGCTGGGACAATATTACGGCTTTCATGGAATCGCCGATGACCACCGGACAGATGGCGGCGCCGATGCCGGTTCCGGTATCGAGTCCCGCCGCCCTTGCGCCGTCCTGAAACCTTTGTCCATTGGCATGCAGAGCGCGCACACGTTCCGGCTCGCGCCGCCAGACCCGCAATGCGGTCGCCGCCGCTGTCGCAATGACCGGGGGCATACCGACGCTAAACACGAACACGCCGGCAGTATTCTTCAGATACAAGATCAGTTCCGAGGACGCCGCGATGTAGCCGCCGCAGGAGGCCAGCGACTTCGACAATGTTCCCATCCACAGGTCGATATCGGTCCCGGCAATGCCAAAATGCTCATGGATGCCCTGCCCGGTGCGCCCCAGCACACCCAAAGCATGCGCCTCGTCCACCATGAGCCATGCATGATGCTTGCGCTTGATCTCGACCAGGCGCGGGAGGTCGGGAATATCGCCGTCCATCCCGTACAGACCTTCGACCACAATCAGTACCCGCGCATACTGGCTCCGTTCCCTGCTCAGTATCCGGTCGAGATCGTCGAAATCATTGTGCTGGAAGCTCAGCCTTTTGCATCCGGCAAGCTCGGCACCCATGATGGCGCTGTTATGCATGACGGCATCGTGAATCATCAAATCCTTCGGCCCGAGCATCTGGCCGATCACTCCGAGATTGGTGGCATAGCCGCTGACAAAGACCGCACAATCGTCCACGCCGTAGAGCCCGGCGAGAGCCAATTCGAGTTCACGGTGGATCTGCCGTTCGCCGGCCACATGCCGGCTCGCTCCGCAGGACACGCCGAAATGGGCGATCGCTTCCTGCGACGCAGCGATCACTTCGGGATGGCCATTGAGTCCGAGATAGTCGTAAGAGGAAAAATTCAGAACCGGTTTTCCGTCGATCACGGTTCTGGAATCGGCACGTCCCTCGTGCATCCGGAAAAAGGGATTATCGATGCCGTAGGTCGCGCCGATCTGGAACTGGAGGCGGAGATCGTCGTAGCCCGGAAGCGACGACACTCTCGTGAATTCCGAATAATCAGGCTGCGCCGCCTCGCGTGACATCGACGACACCCGGGCCAGCAATTCCTGCCGCGCCTGTAGATCGGCAATGGAAGGCTTTACCACTTCATTTCGCCCTTGCGGCGATGATCGCCTCAAGTGCATCGACCTGTTCTGGACGAATATCGGGCAGATGCGAACCCGCGAGAGTGTCGGCGCGCTCGTCGTCTGTCGGCCGCCCACCCCCCGCCAGCACCACGATCCGGTCGGCGAGCTTTCCGATCGTCAGGTCGGCAGCCGAAACAGTCAGCGGTATTTCGATCCCGAATGCTTTTTCCAAATTCAATCCAAGTTCGAGCGCCATCAGGGAATCGAGACCCATTTCGGTCAACGCACGCGTACGGACCAGCATATCGGGTTGCGTGCGGAGGACCGCGGCAACCTGTGAGGAGACGACGTCGGCCACCAGTTCCCTTACCTCGTGGATTTCTTTCTCCCTGACCAGCACGCGCAGATCCATCTGGCCCGCGACATTCGCGATTGCGCGCAGACTGGCCCATGCCGCATAGGTCGGCGACTTGATGACCGGCAACCGGTCGAGCGCCATGTTTCCATCTCGCGCAGCGATGGTGACAACCGCCCGGTCCGGGTCAGCACGGAATCGTTGCATCGCCTGTCCAAGCAGGTCGAGCGCGTCGCGCGACTTCATCCCGTGCAATCCGCCCACGGCACGCAAGCTGTCCTGCAGGGCCTCGTTCCTTGCCACAACGCCGACATCGGAGATGGGTCCGAAGCCCACCGCGAGAGCCGGCAGTCCCAGCCGCTTACGATATTGCGCCAGCCCTTCGAGATAGGCATTGGCCGCCACATAATTGGCCTGTCCTGGATTGCCGAAGATCGTGGTGATGGACGAAAACATCACCAAATAGTCCAGCGGCATTCCTTGCGTGAGTTCATGCAGGTGGTTGGCACCGGCAATCTTGGGACGCAGCACACGCGCGACGCGCTCCGCATCGAGATTACTCATCAGGGCATCGTCGAGAACCATCGCGGCATGCATGACGCCGCAGACCGGCGGCATGGTGGCCTCGATCCGGGCGAACAGGTCTTCGATCGCCGCGCGATCCGACACATCACATCGGGCGGCAAGGACCTGAACGCCTTTCGCCTCGAAATCGCGCAAGGCCTGTTTAGCCTCTTCGGATTCCGGACCGCTGCGACTGCACAGAACGAGATGACGCGCGCCGCGATCCACCAGCCACTGAGCCGTTGCCAGACCAAACCCGCCAAGACCGCCCGTCACAACATGGGTGCGATCAGATGCGATCTCGAATGCGGCTTCCCGTTGCGCCACGGCGCGCGGAGGCGTGATCACGATCTTGCCGATATGCGCCGCCGCCTGCATGGCAGCGAATGCCTCAAGCGTATCGGAGGCCGGAACCACGCTATGCGGAAGCGGCCGGTAAACGCCCTTCTCGACGTTCTTCATCACGGCCGCGAATACCTTGCGACCGACCGCCGCCTGCCGGCCGACCAGTTGATCCACGTCGACACCGAAATAACTGACATTCTTGCGGAACGGGCGCAGGCCGATATGCGTGTTGGCGATATAATCGCGTTTACCGAGTTCGATGAAACGTCCGAATGGCCGCAGGCAGGCCAAGCTTCGCTCCATCGCTTCGCCGGCCAGACTGTTGAGCACCACGTCGATACCCTGCGGGACGAGCTTTCTGACCTCGTCGACAAAGGCCAGCGACCTCGAATCCAGCACATGCTCGATGCCCAGGGCCTTTAGCATGTCACGTTTGGCCGCTGACCCTGCGGTCGCCACGATGCGCGCGCCCCGCGCCTGTGCGATCTGGATCGCCGCAAGCCCGACCGCGCCGGCGGCCGAATGGATGAGCACCCATTCCCCGGCCTTCAGTCTGGCCAGGGTCACAAGTCCGTAATGCGCCGTGAGGAAGGCCACCGGAATGGTCGCAGCCGCGGCCGCCGTGATCTGTCCGGGAATGCGCATCACATGCCGGCAGCCGACCGTCACGTGTGTTGAAAAGGCGGACGGAATGAACCCCACCACGCGGTCGCCCACTTTGAAATTGCCGACCTTCGACCCGCAGCGGATCACAATGCCGGCGCATTCGAGCCCAAGTGTCGGCCCGGCGAATCCGTCTTCGAGAATATCGTCCGGCAGAAGACCCAGCATCCACATGACGTCGCGGAAGTTGAGCCCGCTCGCCTCGACCGCAACCTCGACCTCGTCATCACCCGGCGCTCGGCGCGATACCGGAACCCAGCGCAGGCGATCTGCGATATCGTGTTGCCGTTCCAGGGTGGCAGCCTCGCCAACGGGCGCCGACGCGGGGCTGCCGAAAGCCTCGATGCGGATTGCCCGCATAACTCCGTTATCGATGCGTATCTCTGTTTCGGCGGTACCGCCGGCGATCAGCCGACCAAATACGGCAAGATCAGTGTCCGAATATCCTTGCTCCATCGACACACGATGGACCCGGAGATTGGAATATTCGTTTGCAACCACCCGTGTCGCCGCCCATAGCGCGCGGTTCACAGGAAGATCTGCGTTGCCATTGAACACGAACCAGACCGGAACTTCATTCTCCGCCACTCCCTCGGCAAAGGCCCTGATCTTCATGAGAAGGCCGGTGAGAAGCGAAGTGTCACAAGTTTTTGCGATCTGCGGCAACGCGCAGATGTAAACCGGAGCGACGTCTCCTCCGCTCTCACAGGCTACAAGATAGTTGCGTAGCCGCCCGGCCAGATGCTCGTCCGAAATATCCGGGACAAAATGATAGCTTGCACCCTTTGGACCGCCGGCTTCCCCCGCAGACAGGCTTTGACTGGAGAGCGCGGAGATAACAATTGCAGCCTTTTCTCCGATACCGACGTCGACAGACTTGAAACCGGCGCGCGCGAGGACGTCCCGCCATTGTTCCGCGGAGCGGCGCAAAAGGCGCTGAACGGACTTGCTCAAGCCGAGGACGACGTCCTCATAGATGCTGGGCGGCGCTTCAACCGCGAGCAGTCGTCCGCCCGGCGCCAGCAACGTCTGAAGGCCGGAAAGATCGGCGGACCGAGACAGTCCGTCCACGGCAAGGACAAGGTCAAAGTTTTCGTCAGGAAGGAATTCGACCACCCGGCCGCCACGCAGGCGTCGCGGCATGGTGCTCTCGCATCGCCCCGGATCGGTCTCGTAGAAAGTCTGGAGCGCGTCCCTGGACTCCAGATACGACACCAAGTCAGCGGCAGCGGCATATGCGCCGATATGCAGTACACGCAATGCGCGGTCATCGGGCCAGTCTATGGAATGGCGGACAAGATCGCCCAGTAGCGCACCACGCGCCCGATCCCCGGATCCGACGAGGTTGCGGAAATCCATGCTTTCGCGCGTCACTATTGCGGGTTCAGAAAATCTGCCCTGAGCCTTCACTCTGGCCAGCCACGAGTTCATGTCGCCCGCCAGAAGCAAATCGGCGGCACATTCAGGATGCTCGTCATAAAGGGTCTGCAACATCTCTGTTGCCGAAGGAAGCTCGATCTCGTCGGTGAGACGCCAGCGGTTGCCGACCCGTTCGGTCAGTCCGGCGGCACCGAGGCGATCGAGCAGCCCGCTCAACCACTCCAGCTGCTCCGGCGGCCAGCGACGGTCTTCAATCAGACGCTCGGGATAGACCATTCCCTCATCTGCGAACACGCGCATGAACTCGGATACCAGCGCGATGGCCCAGGCATCGAGTACAAGGTCGGCGCGGTCGAGTTCAGTCGCCTTGCCCTTCATCGCGATCTCGCCGGACAGATCCAGAGGTGCAGCCAGGTCGGCGGCAATCAGCCGTCTCTGCTCCACAACGGCGTTCGCTTCGAGCAGGACCGGACGCCGGATCGGGATTGCCTGCGCGCGTACGCCGCGCAATTCGGCAATGATCGCGCCGTCTTCGGAAAATATTCTATAATTGACGAGGATCGATCGCTCGCCCTTCGAGACGATGTCGATGACAGCACGCCGGATAACAGCACCCGGCAGAAACAGCAAAATCTCATCGATCCGGACCGGAATGTAGGTGACACCACGTTCCCAGGCGCTCAGCTCCGCGAACACCAACAGCATAGCGTGGCTACAGGCATCCAGTCGCACCGGGTCGAGGGACACCTGTTCGATCTGAGGATGCTCGGCGAGATCGACGACAATGCGATCGCCGGCGCGACGGGCTTGCGTGACCAGCCGGAATGCCGGTCCATAGTGCAGGCCGTGACGCTCGGTGAGTCGATATATTTCCGACGCAATTGTCGCTTCACCGGGTGGTCCTGTCTCAGGCTCCGGCTCGGCGCCCGCGCGCCCCTGGAGGATTTTTCCGCGGCAATTCAGAAGCCAGTCGCCTTCGGTCAGCCGCGGGCGGCTGAGAATTTCGATGGCATTCGAGACCGGCGAAATCCTGGTCATCACATGCCGCGTTTCCTCCAGCGACAGGTCGAGCGGCTTCAGGATCTCGAATTCCGCAATGCCGATCTGGTCCGATTTCACCCATTCCCGCGCGACGCTGAGCGCCATCTCCAAAAACCCGGTTCCAGGGAAAATCGTTTGCTCGCCGACGCGATGATCGGCCAATTCTGGCATGACAAGCGTGTCGATATGAGCGTGCCACTCGAGGTCGTGCTCCGAAAGGCGGGCGCCGGAATAACGTGTGCGATGTGATTCGAAGGTGCCATGCGCCTCGACGGTTGCGCCGAGACGGAAATGCCGGCGCTGCCACGGATATGCAGGCAAAGCGGTGACGGCACCCGGATCGCCGCCGAATATACAGTCGAAATCGACCTTCGCTCCGGCAACCAGAACCTTGCAAAGAATCGCGGGAAAGGGATCGCAATCGTCATCATGACGTTCGAGGGTGCCGCAGGCATACGTCGGATCGGGATGATCCTTCAGAATGTCCTCGATATGCTTGGTGAGCAATCCGCGCGGTCCCAATTCGATGAAAAAGCGGGCGCCCTGCCGCGCGGCCTCTCCGACGGCAGCATCGAACCGCACCGGCTCGCGCACATTCTGCCACCAATATCTTCCGTCGAGCCGACTGCTGGGAAGACATCGTCCGGTCACGGAAGAGACAAACGGTATTGTCCCGTCGATCGCGACGACATCATGCAGATCGCGCTTCAGTCCCGCTTCGAGCGCATCCATGGCGGCGGTGTGAAACGGATATTCCAGGCCAAGGTCGAGGGTTGCGATCGACTCAGCGCGCGCGCGTGCACGAAATGCTGCGATATCCTCGTCGGACCCGGCGACAGTGATCGAGTATGGACTGTTGAAGGCGGCGATTTCCAGGCTCGCGCCATCGTCCATCAATTGCTTCGCCGCATCGGCAGAGGCCGAAAGCGCAATCATGCGACCCTGACCGCGCGTCTCTTCCTGGTGCTTGCTCCGGAAAAAGATGACCTTGACCGCAGCAGCCAGATCAATCGCGCCGGATGCATAGGCTGCGGCGACCTCTCCGACGCTGTGGCCGAGGACCACGCAAGGGACGATGCCGCTCTCGCGCAGGGCATGCGTCGCCGCGACCTGAATTGCGAAAATCAAAGGCTGCGCGACATTGGTCCTGTTGAGGGCCTCCGGCAATTCGGCGCTTTGCATGCATTCGCGCAACGACCAGCCGGCCAGCGGAGCAAACAGCCGGTCGATATCGTCGAAGGTCTCGCGAAACACTGTATTGTGGCGATACGCCGAAATGCCCATCCCCGCCCATTGTGCGCCGTTGCCCGAATAGACGAATGCAACCGGCATGTTCTGGCCAACAGCCTGGCCGGCCGAAAAGCCTTCGATCGCATCGTCTTCCAAAAAGGCGTCGAGCTTGCGCAGGATATCGCTGTCCGCGCCAAACGGCAGCATCAGCCGATAATCCAGATGATCCCGGCGATACGCAGCCACGGAAGCCATGGCCGACGCATCGGTGTTGGAGAGATGGGCCAGGCGCAACCGATATTCCTGGGCGAGTTGACGGAGCGCAGGAGCACTCTTGGCCGATATGAAGAAATAGGAAGCGCCTGCTCCTACTCCTTCCCGAACGTCCGCCGGCTTGCCTCCCGCCACCACCACATGGGCATTGGTGCCGCCAAACCCGAATGAATTGACGCCCGCGCATTGCTTGGCTGCATTGGGCAGCAGGATCGGGCTGTCTGCCGGCCGCAATCCCAGCCCATCGAAATCGATGCGCGGATTCGGCGCGGAGAAATGCAGCGAGCGCGGCAGCAAGCCGTAATTGAGTGCCAGGATGGATTTGATGACCCCCGCAATCCCGGAGGCGGGTTCGAGATGTCCGATGTTCGTTTTGATCGATCCGATCGGAAGCGCATCTTTCCGGACCGCGCCAAGTGCGCGACCTATGGCATGCGCCTCAATCGGATCGCCAGCCTGTGTTCCGGTCCCGTGCGCCTCCACGAATGCGAGCTGAGATGCCGGGATGCCGGAACGGGCATAGACCCGGCTCACGAGTTCTTCCTGCGCAGCGCCGGACGGGAGCAGAATTCCTGGTGTGCGGCCGTCCGAATTCACATCCGAAGCGAGGACAAATCCATGGACGGGGTTCAGTTCAAGTTGCGCCAGCCCGGCGCGGCGCAGGACCAGAACGGCGCCTCCCTCGGCGCGCACGAAGCCATCCGCATCGGCCGAAAATGCCCGGCACCGGCCGGTCGGCGAAAGCATCGAAGCCTGCGAGAACATGATGAAGCCGGCCGGGCTCGCGATCACATTCACGCCGCCGACAATTGCGGTATCGACACGGCCGCTGCGCAATGCCTCGACCGCATGGTGAAGCGCCACCAGTGAGGATGAGCAAGCCGTATCGATTGTGAGGCTCGGACCCTTCAAATCGAAAACGTATGAAATCCGGTTCGACAGCACCGCGAGCGAATTGCCGGTCGCAAATTGGGCGTCGGCGAGCGCGGGGTCGCCTGAGAGTATATTCCCGTAATCGGTGAGCGATGCGCCGACGAAGACGCCTATATCCTTACCGGCAAGGCTTGAGGGTCTTATTCCCGCATCCTCCAGCGCCTCCCATGTCAATTCGAGCAGGAGGCGCTGCTGGGGGTCCATCTGCTCCGCTTCGCGCGGGGCAATTCCGAAAACCTCCGGATCGAACCCGAATACATCGTCGAGGACGCCGGCGGCCCATGTATAACTTTTTCCGCGAACCTGCTTTCCGCGATGCGCGAACCGCCCCAGCGGAAAACGATCCGCAGGCATTTCCGTTACGGTGCAACGTCCCTCGACGAGCACAGACCACAGGTCAGAAATCGAATGGGCACCCGGAAACCGGCACGCCCATCCGACGACTGCGACGTTTTCCCGCAAATTGTGTATCGTCGTCGTCAAAAGTCCCCCCGAACCCCGCATCCTTTCCGGCCCCAGCCTGATAACGGCTATCAAAAACCGCGACAACCACTGCGTTTAGTGTTGCGGTATTTACCCGGAAAGATGTACCATTTTGCAAGGCTTTTCTTCAGGAACGGGTTCGTTCCTGAACGTATGAGTGTGGGGGCTTGGGGATGGGGACCCTATCCGTCGCTTTGGCGACGCATAATGGCGCGCGCTATGTGGTGGCGCAGCTCGAGTCGCTTGCGCGACAGAGCCGATATCCCGACGAACTTGTCGTTTGTGACGATCTTTCCACTGACGACACCGTCCAACTCGTCGAGCACTTTTCTCGCGATTCGCCGTTCCCGGTCCGGATTTTCCGGAATGATGCTCGGCTGGGATATCGCAAAAATTTTCTCAAGGCCGCCCACCTTTGCCGGGGCGATCTTATCGCCTTCTGCGATCAGGACGATTTGTGGCATCCTGAGAAGCTCGAAAGACTGAGCAAGCCGTTTGCCGATCCGGCCGTGATGCTCGCATTTCACAACGCTGCGGTTGTAGATCGGAATTGCAATCCGATTGCACAGACTTTCCGGATGATGGCGCCCCGGACTTACGCGCCGCTGGAACTGCCGCTGTGGACGATCATCCCCGGCTTTTCGCAGGTGATCAGGCGATCACTGCTCGACTTTTCTGCGGTTCACGCCCGGTCGGTCGATACATATTGTCCAACCGAATGCATGCCGCATGATCAGTGGTTTCAGTTTCTCGGATCGGTTTTCGGAGCTATCGCCTACATCCCGGAGCAACTCGCAAGCTATCGTCAGCATGGTGCAAACACCTCCGGCTGGCTGCCCGCCCGGCGGATTGCCTACACGCTGCATAGCGTGACCCATGCAGGTTATTACGCGAAAGCTGCTGCCCTCGCAGCGGAGAACCGGCTGGCTCTGCTGGCGGAATTGCGGGAGCTGGCGTCGGACACAAGCAAAATTGAAGCCGCTGTCGATCATTTCGATCTGGCACGGCGCTATGCCGGCTTGCGGCTGAAGCTTTACTCCTCAAAGTCCTTCCGGACGCGGACGAGGTCCATCGCCTCGCTCATCGGCAGCCGCGCCTATACCCGGTCCGTGGCGCGGTTCGGACTTGACAATTTCCTGCTGGATGTCTGCGTCGGCGTTCCTGCGGGACATGTCTTTCGGGCACCTTAGAGCGGTTCATGTTTTGACGGAAGCGTATCCTG
>JAEVZN010000338.1 GCA_023392205.1 Pseudomonadota bacterium | reverse complement strand
TCGCGGCCCTGATGGCGATACGGCCGGAGATGGGCGTGGTCGAGATCGGCCATATCGCCTATGCGCCGGCGCTGCAGCGCACGCCGCTCGGTACCGAGGCGCAATATCTGCTCGCGGCCTACGCCTTCGACACGCTGGGCTACCGGCGCTATGAATGGAAATGCAATGCGCGCAATCTGGCCTCACGGCGGGCGGCGGAGCGCTACGGTTTCACCTTCGAGGGAATCTTCCGGCAGCATATGATCGTCAAGGGCCGCAATCGCGACACGGCGTGGTATTCCATTCTCGACAGCGAATGGCCGGCCTTGCGTGAAGCCTTTGCGCGCTGGCTGGCCCCGGAGAATTTCGATGCGGACGGACGCCAGACCTTGCGGCTGTCCGAACTTGTGAAGCGACGGAATGATGACAGGGCGTCTTGATTCGAAGGTGGCGGTGATCACGGCGGCGGGTCAGGGGATCGGCCGCGCGATTGCGGAGGCTTTCGTGCGCGAAGGCGCGCATGTCTATGCCACCGATATCGATGCGGAAAAGCTCGAGGGGATCACGGGTGCGGTGACGCTGCCGCTCGACGTGCGCTCCACGGCGGCCATCGAGGAACTGGCGCATCGCGTGAAGTCGGATCGCGGCGGCGCGGATATTCTGATGAATGTCGCAGGCTTCGTGCATCACGGCAGCGTGCTGGATTGCACTGAAGCCGACTGGGATTTTTCCTTCGACGTCAACGTCAAGTCGATGCATCGCACGATCCGCGCCTTCCTGCCCGGCATGCTGGCAAAGGGGGGCGGCTCGGTCGTCAATATCTCCTCGGCCGCCTCGTCCATCACCGGTCTGCCGAACCGCTATGTCTATGGCGCGACGAAGGCCGCGATCATTGGCCTGACCAAGGCGGTGGCGGCGGACTTCATCCGCCGTGGCATTCGCTGCAATGCCATCTGCCCCGGCACCATCGAATCGCCCTCGCTTGACGGACGGATCGCGGCGCTCGCCGAAAATACCGGGCAATCGCTGGACGCCGTGCAGCAGGCCTTCGTCGACCGCCAGCCGATGGGCCGGCTCGGCACGGCGGAGGAAGTAGCCGCGCTGGCGGTGTTTCTGGCGTCGGATGAATCCCGCTACATCACCGGCCAGCCGCATCTGGTCGATGGCGGGCTGGCCTTGTGAGCCGCAACGGACACGAACGGAGCAGCAAATGCGCCTTCTGATGTTTGCTGCGCTGCTGGCCCTTGTGCCCGGCCTCGCCCATGCCGCCAATTGCAAGCGCAATGGCAATGCCGTGACCTGCGACGACGGGCGCACCGGCATTTTCACCGGCGATGCCATCGTCTGGCCCGACGGCACGCGCTCGTCGAGCGCGCGGCATCCGAGTGTGATCATCGGGCACAGGGATTCGGTGCGGGTCGGTCCGGGGGTGTTTGTCGGTTCGCCGTCGGGTGCCGGCAGCGTCCCGCTCGACGATCCCAATGCGCCGAACCGGCGCAATTGCGCGCTGCTCGACGGCGTGTCCTATTGCTTCTGAGATTATTTTCAGGCGGATCGTCCCATGCATGTTCTTGTCACCGGCGCGGCCGGCATGATCGGCCGCAAGCTTCTGGAGAGGCTCGCGCGGGACAAGGGACTCGACGGGCAGCCCATCGACAAGCTGTCGCTGGTCGATATCGTCCCGCCGCAAGCGCCGGCTGCTATCGCAGCGGCGACCAGCACATCCACCGCCGACCTCGCGGCGGCGGGCGTCGCCGAGCAGACGATCGCCGGCCGGCCGGATGTGATCTTCCATCTCGCGGCTTTGCCGTCCGGCGGATCGGAAACCGATTTCGAACTCGGCTATCGCACCAATCTCGACGGCACCCGCAATCTGCTGGAAGCCATCCGCAAGACCGGCGACGGCTACAAGCCGAAGGTCATCTACACATCTTCGATCGCGGTCTATGGCGCGCCCTTCCCGCATTCGATTCCCGACGATTTCATCCTGACGCCGCTGACCAGCTATGGCGCGCACAAGGTGATCTGCGAGACGCTGCTCGCCGATTACCACCGGCGCGGATTTCTGGATGGCGTAGGCGTGCGTCTGTGCGGCATCACGGTGCGGCCGGGCCAGCCGAACCGGGCGGCGTCCGGCTTCTATTCCGGAATCATCCGCGCGCCGCTGGCCGGGATCGAGGCTGTGCTGCCGGTGCCGGAACAGACCGTCAACACGCATGCCTCGCCGCGCGCTGCGGCCGGATTTCTGGTGCACGCCGCCACGCTCACCCGCGACCGGCTCGGCCCGCGCATCAACATGACCATGCCCGGCGTCTGCTGTTCTGTCGGCGAGCAGATCGAAGCCCTGCGCCGGGTGGCGGGTGACAACGTCGCCGCCCGCATCCGCCGGGAACCGGACCCGTTCATCATGCAAATCGTGCAGGGCTGGCCCAGCCGTTTTGACACCACCCAGGCGATCGCGCTCGGATTCAAGGCGGAATCCACCTTCGACGAGATTATCCGCATCCATATCGAGGACGATCTCGGCGGTACATTCGCCCCATGAGATGGATCAACTTGCATCGCCGTTGCGATGACATAAATTGCCGGATTATCCCTCCCCTGAGGCCCTCATGAGTTATGTCGATGCGGCGCTTGCGCCGATGCGCAAGACCGGACAGATCAAGCTGCACAAGCCGGAGGCTTTTGCCGGCATGCGCCGGGCCGGACGACTGGTGGCCGAATGCCTGGACATGCTGGTGGACGAGGTCAGGCCCGGTGTCCCGACCGAGCGGATCGACCGGCTGGTGCATGACTTCGCGAAGGATCACGGCGCCCTGCCGGCGACGATGATGTATCGCGGCTATCGCAAATCCACCTGCACCTCCATCAATCATGTGGTCTGTCACGGAATTCCCGGCGACAAGCCGATGAAGGAGGGCGACATCGTCAATATCGATGTGACGCTGATCGTCGACGGCTGGCACGGCGATTCCAGCCGCATGTATGCGGTAGGCGAAATCCCGCGCCGCGCCGAACGGCTGATCGAGGTCACCTACGATTCGATGATGCGCGGCATCGCCGCCATCCGGCCCGGCGGCACCACCGGCGATATCGGGGCTGCGATCCAGACTTTCGTCGAAGCCCAGCATATGAGCGTGGTGCGTGACTTCTGCGGCCACGGGCTCGGGCGGCTGTTCCACGACGAGCCGAATATCGTGCATGTCGGCCGGCCCGGCGAAGGCACCTTGCTGCGGCCCGGCATGTTTTTCACCGTGGAGCCGATGATCAATCTCGGCCGCCCGCATGTGAAAGTGCTATCGGACGGCTGGACCGCGGTCACCCGCGATCGTTCGCTGTCCGCGCAATTCGAGCATACGGTCGCCGTGACCGACAAGGGCGCGGAGATCTTCACGCTTTCGCCCAAGGGCTTCGACAAGCCGCCCTATCGCGCGGCTGCCTGATTTTCGCGCAGTAGCTTTCGACCCCGCCGGAATGTTCCCGTTCCGGTGGGGTTTCCTGTTTGTGATGCCGTGGCCGGTGCGATGCGGCGTCACGCCGCTGGCCGGCGTCATGACGCGGGCGCACTCGCAAGCTTAGGTCAACATTCCGAAAGGCGCTCAGCCGATTGTGAATTCCCTTCGCATTCGCGTTCGTGACACAAGCGAAAGACTTCAATCGATCATGGGGCGCAATGACTGATCGCCGAGAGACGACCGCGCGACGATATTTCAACATGATCGCGGCCGCGAGCGCGGCCCTGGCGATCTGGTTTGCGCCCCTCCCGCCCGCTCATTCGCAGGACAATCCGTTCCCGGACACCTCCGATCTGGTGCAGGCGGACCTCATCGCGGAACCCGCGAGCATCGCCCCCGGCCAGCCGTTCCAGGTCGGCATCCGCATGCGGATGAAGGAACACTGGCACACATACTGGCGCAATCCGGGCGATTCCGGATCGCCGACCAATGTGAACTGGAAATTGCCGGAGGGCTTCACGGCCTCGGACATATCGTGGCCCGCCCCGGAAGTGATCCGCGTCGGACCAGTCACCAGCTTCGGCTATGAAGGCGAAGCGATCCTGCTGGTGCAGATCACGCCGCCCGCCGATCTCGCGCCGGGCAGCAACGTGACCTTGCAGGCCGATATCGATTATCTGGTCTGCGAGAAGGAATGTATCCCGGGCGACGCCTCGCTCAGCCTGCCGCTGGCGGTATCCGCCAATGCCACGCCGGGCGATACCGGCACCTTCGATGCCGCGCGCAGCAAGCTGCCGCAGCCCTCACTGTGGCCGGCGCAATTCGCAGCCGATGCCGACACGATTTCGGTCTCGATCCGCGCCGCCGATCTCGATCCCGCCGCGCTGACATCGGCGGTGTTTCTTCCCTACAGCAACGACCTGATCGTCAATTCCGCCGAGCAGAAACGCACCACCGATACCGACGGGCTCACCGTCGCCATGGCGCGCAGCCAGATGGCCACGCAGATGCCCGATCGCGTCGATGGCGTGCTGCTGCTCGCGGAAGATATCGGCGGCAAGGCGGTGACGCATGCCTTCGAAGTGTCGGCGCAATCGGCCGGTGCGGCTGCAAATCCGGCCGGATCTTCGATCACCTTGCTGCAGGCGGCCCTTTTCGCATTGCTGGCGGGCGTCATTCTCAACCTGATGCCCTGCGTCTTCCCGGTCCTGTCGATCAAGATCCTGCATCTGACCCAACATGCCAACGAGACCGCTGCGCGGGTGCGCATGCATGGCATCGCCTATACCGGCGGCATTCTGGTCAGCTTCGCCATTCTCGCCGGCGCCTTGTTCGCCCTGCGCGCGGGCGGCGACGAGATCGGCTGGGGCTTCCAGTTGCAATCGCCCGCCGTGGTGACCGGGCTTGCCTTCGTGCTGTTCGCCTTCGGCCTCAGCCTGTCAGGCGTGCTGCCGATCGGCAATTCGCTGACCCGTGTCGGCGGCAGCCGCCTGTTGCAGAAGACCGGGCTACAGGGTTCGTTCTTTGCCGGCACGCTGGCGACGATTGTGGCCACGCCCTGCACCGCGCCGTTCATGGGCGCCTCGATCGGATTCGCGCTGACCCAGCCCTTCATCCTCGGCCTGACGGTGTTTCTGGCACTTGGACTGGGGTTGGCGCTGCCATTCCTGATCCTGGCCTTCGTGCCGGCGCTGCAGCGCTTCCTGCCGCGCCCCGGCGCCTGGATGGAAACGCTGAAGCAATTCCTGGCTTTCCCGCTTTATGCGACCGTCGTCTGGCTGATCTGGGTGCTAAGCTTTCAAGTCGGTCCGTCCGGCCTGTTGGCGGCTTTGGCCGGGCTGGTGCTGATCGCCTTCGGTGCCTGGGCGCTGACACTGGCGCAGTCGCGCGACGGCAGCTTTGCCCGCGCCTACAAGGGCGTCGCGGCTTTGGCCGGTGTCGCCGTGGTGGCGCTGGCGGTGTCGGTGAATATGGACCGCCCGGCGACGGCCTCCACCACGCAGGCGGCGGCGGACGAGGGCTACGAGGTCTTCACGCAGGCGAAGCTGGATTCGCTGGTGGCATCCGGCAAGCCGGTCTTTGTCAACATGACCGCAGCCTGGTGCATCACCTGTCTGGTCAACGAACGCACCACATTGTCGGCAAATGCGGTGCAAGCGGCCTTCAAGGACAAGAGTATCGTCTATCTCAAGGGCGACTGGACCAACCGCAATCCGGAAATCACGCGGCTTCTGGAACGGTTCGGCCGCAGCGGCGTGCCGCTCTACGTGCTCTATCGCGGCAATCGCGAACCGGTGGTGCTGCCGCAGATCCTCACCGAAACGCTTGTGCTCGACAGTCTGGCGCAACTCTAGACCATCCCCCCACTGACAGGAGAACAGATTCATGAACCGGAGATCCTTTGGCGCTGCCTTCATTGCCACGATCTGTGCGGGTGCGTTGCTCACCGCCACTGCGCAGGCCGAACCCAAAGTCGGACAGCCCGCGCCCGCTTTCAAGGCGACCGATTCCAATGGCAAGCAGGTCAGCCTCGACGAATTGCGCGGCAAGACCGTCGTTCTGGAATGGACCAATGACGGCTGCCCCTATGTCCGCAAGCACTACAATGCCGGCAACATGCAGGCCTTGCAGAAGAAATGGACCGATCAGGGCGTGGTCTGGCTGTCGGTGATCTCCTCGCCGCCGGGCGAGCAGGGCTTTGCCGATGCCAATCGGGCGAACCAGCTGACGACCGAGCGCAAGGCCGCGCCCACGGCCGTTCTTCTCGATCCCGAGCAGAACGTCGCGCGCGCCTATGGGGCGCTGGTGACGCCGCATATGTATGTCATCAACGCGGAAGGCGTGCTGGCCTATGCGGGCGCCATCGACGACAAGCCGACGGCACGGGCGGCGGACATCGAGCCTGCAAAGAATTACGTCGATGCGGCACTGGCGGAAGTGAAGGCCGGCAAGCCGGTCTCGACACCGGTGACACGCGCCTATGGC
>JAEVZN010000309.1 GCA_023392205.1 Pseudomonadota bacterium | reverse complement strand
GCCGGAAGCTCTGCGCACGCTGGGCTATAGCGAGGCCGAGATCGCCGAGATCGAGGCCTATGCGGTGGGTCACGGCAATCTGGCCAACGCGCCCGGCATCAATCATTCGACGCTGAAGGCCAAGGGCTTCACCAACGACGCCCTCGAACTGATCGAGAAGGCGCTGCCGACCGCCTTCGACATCAAGTTCGCCTTCAACAAATGGACGCTGGGCGAGCAATTCTGCCGCGACGCGCTGGGCGTCTCGCCGGCCGACTTGGCCAATCCGGGCTTCGATCTGCTCAGCTATCTGGGTTTCTCCAAGCGCGAGATCGAGGCCGCCAATATCCATGTCTGCGGCGCGATGACCGTGGAAGGTGCGCCGCATCTGAAGCCCGTCCATTACGCTGTGTTCGACTGCGCCAATCCCTGCGGCCGCACGGGAAAGCGCTATCTCTCGGTCGAAAGCCATATCCGCATGATGGCGGCGGCACAGCCCTTCATCTCCGGCGCCATCTCCAAGACCATCAACATGCCGAACGAGGCGACGGTCGACGATTGCAAATCGGCCTATATGCTGTCCTGGAAACTGGCGCTGAAAGCCAATGCGCTCTACCGCGACGGCTCGAAGCTGTCGCAGCCGCTCAATGCGCAATTGATCGCGGATGAGGACGAGGACGACGACGAGCTGGAAAGCTTCATCGACAAGCCGATGGCGGCACGTACCGCGCAATTGAGCGAGCGCGTGGTCGAGAAGATCGTCGAGCGCATCACCGTGTTGCGCGAGCGCGAGAAGCTGCCCGATCGCCGCAAGGGCTATACCCAGAAAGCCGTGGTCGGCGGCCATAAGGTCTATCTGCGCACCGGCGAATATGACGACGGCCGGATCGGCGAGATCTTCATCGACATGCACAAGGAAGGCGCGGCTTTGCGCTCCTTCATCAACAATTTCGCGATCGCGGTGTCGCTCGGCCTGCAATATGGCGTGCCACTCGACGAATATGTCGATGCCTTCACCTTCACCCGCTTCGAGCCATCCGGCCCCGTACAGGGCAACGACTCGATCAAGTTCGCCACCTCGATCCTCGATTATGTGTTCCGCGAACTGGCGGTGAGCTATCTCTCGCGCTTCGATCTCGCGCATGTCGACCCGAGCGAGGGCGCCTTCGATGCGCTCGGCAAGGGCGAGGAGGAAGGCAAGGCGCCGCACCTTCCCGCACCGGCCGCGAAATATCTCTCGCGCGGCCTGACCCGTTCGCGCACGGACAAGCTCGGCGTGATTGCCGGCGGCCCGCAGGGTGGCGGCACCCAGCAAGCGGCGGCGCAGGGCGGCAGTCCCGGTGCCGGCAATGTCACCGCCTTCCAGACTGCGGGCGCAGTGGCGCTGAAATCGGGCACAGCCCTCGATCTCAATCCGGTGGCCGAGCGCATGCGCGCCATGCTGGAGGAGCCGAAGGTTCAGCCGAAGCCCGCCATTTCCGAGCGGCGCGCGGAGGCGAAGGCGCGCGGCTATGAGGGCGAGGCCTGCGGCGAATGCCAGAACTTCACGCTGGTGCGCAACGGCACCTGCATGAAATGCGATACCTGCGGCAGCACGACGGGGTGTTCGTAAGTACGCGCTCCCGCTCGTCATCGCCGGGCTTGACCCGGCGATCCCGGCAAGGGCCGCGCAGTGTTCACAAGACGCGAGATGGCCGGGTCAAGCCCGGCCATGACAAGCTAAGAATGAACGCAACGGAGCATCCCCGCATGACCTTCTCCCGCCTTCGCATCTTCACACTTGCGCTTGTCGGCCTCCTCGCATTCGGCATCTCCAATGCCGCCCATGCCGATACCGGCACGGTGCGCATCCAGTTCCTGAAAGGCGGCTGGGTGATCGGCGGCACGGTCGGGTCCGGCACCCTCACCTTTCGCGGCCGCAATTATCCGCTCACCATCGGGGGCCTGAGCTGGGGCCTCACCTTCGGCGGCGCGGTGACAAACCTGCGCGGGCGCGTGTCCAACATCAATTCGCCGCGCGATATCGAAGGCGTCTATGGCGCGGGCGCAGCCGGCGCCGCCGTCATCCGCGGTCCGCAGGCCGTGATCCTCACCAACCAGCGCGGCGCGGTCATGGAATTGTCGGGCAGCCAGACCGGACTGATGGTCAATCTCGACCTGAACGGAATGGCGGTGAGCCTGCGGCGGTAAGGCAAGCGGCGAACAGCAAAGACTCGCAGACAAAGCCCGCAATTTGTCGGGCCGCGCCAACCTTTCACTAACCGGCTATCCCTAACCTGCCCGCCATGGGCAGCATGCATTCCTTCAAAAGATTGCAGCAGGGTGCGATGCGGCGGACGGCGTTGCGTTTTGCAACGCCGATTTTGCTGTTCGCCGCCGCATTCGGATTGGTGCATGCCCTGTTTGTTCAGCCGGAAACCTCACGACGTAGCGCTGGCGTTTCGAACCCGAAAAGCAACCCTGCCTCGACATCCGGTGCTGCGGAGCGGCAAGCGCAATCGCGGCCATTCGCACTCAATGTCAGAGCCATCGACGGCGACTCGCTACGCGGATCAAGCGGCGATATCCGGATCATGAATATCGACGCGCCGGAATTACGCCAGACCTGTCGCGACGCCCAAGGGCGCAAGTGGGAATGCGGCCGCGCAGCCCACCGTCGGCTCGTCGAACTCTCCGCAAAAGGCGCGCTTGCCTGCCGCGAGCGCGGGCGCGACCGGTACGGCCGCACACTGGCCGATTGCTCCGCCAAGGGCGTCAAAGATATTGGCGAAACGCTGGTGCGTGAGGGCCTTGCGGTGGATTTCGGACGCGGTGCCTATGCGGCGGCGGAACGCGAGGCGCGCAATGCACGGCGTGGCGTGTGGGCTGGTGATTTCCAGCGCCCGCAGGACTGGCGACGGCAGACTCCGCGGCGCAACGACAGATAGGCGACGGAACCGACATCGTTCCCGCAAACTCCGTTCGTCCCCACGCAAGCGGGGATCCAGCGGTGTGATCGAAAGCATCACTTGTGGCCCTCTGGATTCCCGCTTGCGCGGGAATGAGCGGACATTGGGATTTCGCAACAACGAAAATCATCTCTTGACTTTATTCCTATTTCCTGCTAGCCATGACACATCCCGTCCGGGGGCCTGGGACGTTTCATGCGCGTCGTGAGACGCGGGACGGGGTGCGGTGGCCGTTGTCGAGCGCAGGACGTAGCGCTCGCGGCGGAGGCCCAAGCTGCAGTGATCCGGCGTGCCGCCTGCACGTCCCAGCGGAGGATACCAAGCTGCGACGCCCAGAGGGGCGTTCGTCCTCCGGGGTTGCCGCAGA
>JAEVZN010000286.1 GCA_023392205.1 Pseudomonadota bacterium | reverse complement strand
CCCTTTGGTCGTCCGACCCTCCCCTTGCAGGGGAGGGTGAAGAAGACAGCCGCGCATCCGGCTCCACCTGCGCCACATCGATATCGGCCGCTTCGGCGACGCGCCGTGTGAGCGTCGTGAATTCCATCGCCTTGAGAAAGGCGACAAGCCTGCGGTAATCGGGCTCGTGCACCGCGAGGTCTTCGATCGGCACCTCCAGCGCGACATGCTGGTCGAGCGTAACGAGCCGCTTCGACAGCCGCGCCAGTTCGGCATTGTCGATCAGCGTCTCCCGTCGCTTCTGCTGCTTGATTTCCGAGGCGCGCGCGAGCAGCGTTTCCAGATCGCCATATTCGCCGATCAATTGCGCGGCGGTTTTCACGCCGATGCCCGGCACGCCCGGTACATTGTCGGTGGAATCGCCGATCAGCGCCTGCACCTCGATGACCTTGTCCGGCCCGACGCCGAATTTCTCGAACACCTCGGCGACGCCGATCTTCTTGTCCTTCATTGTGTCGTACATGACCACGCAGTCATTCACGAGCTGCATGAGGTCCTTGTCCGACGACACGATCGTTGCTGTGGCGCCGGCTTCGCAGGCCAGCCGCGCATAGGTCGCGATGAGATCGTCGGCCTCGAAGCCCGGCTGTTCAAGACAGGGAATGTCGAAGGCATGCACCGCTTCGCGGATGAGCGGAAATTGCGGAATGAGATCGGCCGGTGCATCGGGCCGGTGCGCCTTGTAGTCGGGATAGAAATCGGTGCGGAAGGTCTTCTCGGACTTGTCGAACACCACCGCCAGATGGGTCGGGCGCTCGTCAGGCTTCATGTCGCGTAGAAGCTTCCACAGCATGTTGCAGAAGCCGAGCACGGCATTGACCTGCAGCCCGTCGGATTTGCGGTTGAGCGGCGGCAGCGCGTGATAGGCGCGGAAGATATAGCCGGAGCCATCGACCAGAAAGACATGGTCGCCGGCTTTCAAAGCCGGGGCGGCGACGGATGCCGTGCCTGGGCGGGGCGAGGTGGTGCTTTTGGCGGTTTTCGGTGCGGGCATGGCCGGGAATGTGGTCGGTCCGGTGCGGCTTGGCAACGGCGATGCGACAAAGCCCTGTGCATCGCGCATGGCCGCCCGTCATCTGTCTGTCACCCGAGGCAGGCACAGCCCGGCCCTCGCCACTCGCGGGCGGCTCTGCTATGCACCGCCGCCTGCCCCGATGCTGATTTCACCCGCTTTTTTCGGATATCGCGATGCGCATTGCCATGATCGGTTCCGGCTATGTCGGCCTGGTATCCGGCGCCTGCTTTGCCGATTTCGGCCATCAGGTCGTCTGTGTGGACAAGGATGCACGCAAGATCGAGGCGTTGTCCCGTGGCGAGATGCCGATCTATGAGCCGGGGCTGACGGAACTGGTCGCCAACAATGTGCGGCAGGGACGGCTGACCTTCACCACCGACCTGAAAGGTCCGGTCGCGGAGGCGGATGCGGTGTTCATCGCCGTCGGCACGCCATCGCGGCGTGGCGACGGTCATGCCGACCTGAGCTACGTCTATGACGCGGCGCGCGAGGTGGTGCAGGCGCTGGACGGCTTCACGGTGGTGATCACCAAATCCACGGTCCCGGTCGGCACCGGCGACGAGGTGGAGCGCATCATGCGCAAGACCCGTGCGGATGCGGATTTCGCCGTGGTCTCCAATCCGGAATTCCTGCGCGAGGGCGCGGCCATTCGCGACTTCAAGCATCCGGACCGGATCGTGATCGGCACCGACGACGCCCGCGCCCGCGCGGTGATGCAGGAAATCTACCGCCCGCTCTATCTCAATCGCGCGCCGATCATGGTCACCGAGCGACGAACATCCGAACTCATCAAGTATGCGGCCAATGCCTTTCTGGCCACCAAGATCACCTTCATCAACGAGATTGCCGATCTGGCCGAGAAGGTCGGCGCAAATGTGCAGGAGGTGGCACGCGGCATCGGCCTCGATGCGCGGATCGGCAGCAAGTTCCTGCATGCGGGACCGGGCTTTGGCGGCTCCTGCTTCCCTAAGGACACCGTGGCGCTGATCAAGACCGGACAGGATTACGAAGCGCCGCTGCGCATCGTGGAGACGGTGGTGGCGGTCAACGACCAGCGCAAGCGCGCGATGGCGCGCAAGGTTCTGGCGGCCTGTGGCGGTTCGCTGCGCGACAGGACCGTGGCGGTGCTGGGCCTCACCTTCAAGCCGAATACCGACGACATGCGCGATTCGCCGTCGATCCCGCTGATCACCGCGTTGCAGGATATGGGTGCGCAGGTGCAGGCCTACGATCCCGAGGGGATGGAGGCCGCGCGGTCGCTGTTGAACGATGTCGTCTATATGCAGAATGCCTATGACTGCGCGCAGGGCGCCGACGTGCTGGTGATCGTCACCGAATGGGAGCAGTTCCGGGCGCTCGATCTGGAGGCGCTGAAATCGGTCATGGCGCAGCCGGTGATCGTCGATCTGCGCAACATCTATCCGCGCGAGGAGGTCGAAAAACACGGCTTCGCCTATACCGGGATCGGGCGGGGTTGATCTTCGCCCGGTTTGGGCTCGCAAACGTCATTGCTTTATGGCTGTCATGGCCGGGCTTGACCCGGCCATCCCGCTCAGGTGAGCACTTGAGGTATGCACCTGCATTCCTGAACGGACGCGCGGGCCGGGTCCGCGTATGACGGACCGCCATGACATTCTCGTCCCCCCTTCCGATCGACGATGCGCTGCCGGCGCTGACCGCAGCCTTGCGGACGGGCGAAGCGGCGGTGTTGGTCGCGCCGCCCGGCGCCGGCAAGACCACGCGCGTGCCGCTGGTGTTGATGGACGAGCCCTGGGCGCAGGGCGGCAGGATCATCGTGCTCGAACCGCGCAGGCTTGCCGCTCGCGCTGCCGCCGAGCGGATGGCGTCGACGCTTGGCGAGCCGCTTGGCGAGACCGTCGGATTGCGGGTGCGGTTCGGCTCGAAGGTGTCGCGGCGCAACCGGATCGAGGTCGTCACCGAGGGCATCTTCACCCGCATGGTGCTCGACGATCCGGAATTGCCGGGCGTGGCCGCGGTGCTGTTCGACGAATTTCACGAGCGCTCGCTCGATGCCGATCTGGGTCTCGCCTTCGCGCGCGATGCGCAGCAGGGCCTGCGCGAGGATCTGAAGCTGCTCGTCATGTCGGCGACGCTGGACGGCGCGCGGATCGCAGCTTTGCTCGGTGACGCGCCTCTCGTCGAAAGCGAAGGCCGCGCCTATCCGGTGGAGACGCGTTATCTGCCGCGCGACCCGCGGGCGCATATCGAACCGCAGGTTGCCGATGCGGTGATGCGGGCCTTGCGGGCGGAGCCGGGGTCCATCCTCGTGTTCCTGCCGGGACAGGCAGAAATTCGCAGAACAGAGGCGCTACTGACACAGAACATCGCCGAAAAGGACACAGATATCGTTGCTTTGTACGGTGCTCTGGATGCAAAGGTGCAGGAT